>JAFGQK010000018.1 GCA_016935735.1 Spirochaetales bacterium
AAATGAGTATATACTTCAAATAATGCTCCCCGAATTTTATATGTTTCTTCAGAATACATTAAATCTTTCATTATTTTATTTTCGGTCATTTATTTCTGTGTATTCAGTGTGTTCCGTGGTTTTTAAAACCTGTTATGGCGTTCGCACCCAAAAAAAATTTTACTTGCGTTAAAAGAGAAATTATGCTACTATGATACCGGTAAATTACTGGTTTTCCGATCCTGGTAGGTACCCAGATCGGAATTTTAAGTTAAACGTATATCCTGCTAGAAAAAAAATAGTGATTTCGATGTTCAACGAAAATGAATATGAAATCAATGTTATGAGTGGGGGGGAATTTAAAAATGACCATTATACTATCAGGAGGAAAAAAATGTTTAAAAAAAGAGTAATAAGTCTTGTTTTAATTATTGCATCTATTTTTATTTTTTTCAGTACAGGAGCTGCCGACATAGCGCCGGTACGGCCAATCTTAAAGCTTTCAGTTGAGCAATCCCCATTGGCTGTCTATCCGCCAATAATGATCTATACTGCACAGTTGAATCCTCTGCCCCCAATCTCAAATGCGCGTCTTGTAGCTGATTTCTATAATATTAATGAAAACAGCACAAGCGATAATGCCAGCTATCTTGGTTCAGCACCATTTGATAATACAGGAAAAGCTGTTCTGAGTAAGCAGATAAAGCCTGGCAAATACATCGCTATTGCCAAAACAAAAATCAATAATAGAGTAATTGTCTCAAATAAAGTAGCGTATATCGTACGCTAGTAGTAGTTATACTCTTTCCCTCTCCCCCCCTTTCTTTTTAATACCGGGAATAAATAGTATAGTATTACTTTCCTAAAAACGTGATCCAGTACCTTAATGTCGATTTCTTCTATAATAATATAAAAGAAATCAACATTATAAATGGGGGGGAATTAAAAAAATGACTATTAAACTATCAGGAGGAAAAAATGTTTAAAAAGAGAGTAATAAGCCTTGTTTTAATTATTGCATCGGTTTTCATCTTTTTCAGTACAGGATCTGCTGATACAGATAGAGTACGGCCTGTTTTAAGGCTTACGGTAGAGCAATCTCCCCTGGAAATCTATCCGCCAATCATGATTTATACTGCCCAATTGAATTACATTCCAATAAATGCGGATTTCTGTTTAAAAGCTGATTTTTATAATATCAATGAAGACAGTGTGAGTGCTGATGCAGGGTATCTCGGTTCAGCAGTATTTGATAAAACCGGAAAAGCTGTTTTAAGTAAACAAATAAGACCGGGTAAATATATTGCTATTGCCAAAACAAAAATTTATAATAGAGTAATTGTCTCGAATAAAGTAGAATACATAGTACGTTAATTTTTTATACATGTTCCCCCCATTTTTTTTAAGCAGAAGGAGAAGGATTTTGTATGCATGAAGAAAAAATATTTGAACAGGCAAAAAAGCGGTTTGGTACCTATGTTCATTCGCCGGAATATAAAATAATTCATTCAGATACGGAACACCTGGACAATCTCCTGGATCTATTGCCTGTTAAAAGGGGTAAACAGTATCTGGATCTTGGTACTGGCAATGGATACATTGCAAAAGCCCTGGCAGAAAAGTATCCCGATATTACCGTACACGGTATAGATATTGCCGAAAATGCCATTGACGAAAATAACAGAATAAACCGGATGCAGAATCTATCTTTTGAAACATATAACGGGCTTGATGTCCCATACCCGGATTCCCTTTTTTATGGGGTTATAAGCCGATATGCGTTTCATCATTTCCCTGATATTGAAAGAAGTATAACAGAATTGAACAGGATTGTTGAAACAGGGGGTTATATTGTTTTCAGCGATCCCGGGACGGATGAGAGTGACACAGCAGGTTTTATCGATGAATTCCAGAAATTGGTCCCGGACGGACATATTCATTTTTACAGGGAAAAAGAAATAGAGGAACTGTTTCATGCATTTTATTTTCAAAAAGAATCTGCATTTTACAGCAGCATACGATATCCAAGAAATTTCGGGAGTGATTATGAATCCCTGGTAAAAAAAACGGACAAAAAAATACTCGAAAACTATAAGATAAAAGTGGAAGATAAAAAGATATTTGTTACTGTTACGGTGTTGAATATATTATTTAAAAAGCGAAAATCGTTGCAGGGTTAATGTTTGTTTGAACCCGGTTGAAAGCTATCCTTCCACCATCTTCCTTAGCCTTGCCAGATTTTTTCTGTCAAGGGCGGTTCCATCACCTTTCGGTGTCTCGATGCATTTCCCTGTTCCTTCAAAACGCCTGTCATTCATAATCAGCCGGAATGCTTCATTCCCGATTTTTCCCTTTCCAATATGTGTATGTCTGTCTTTATTGGATCCCAGGGGATTCAGTGCATCATTCAAATGAAAAAAACAGAGTCTGTCAATCCCGATAATTCGATGGAAAATATCCATAGTCCGGTTGTAACTCTCTTCATTCCTGATATCATACCCTGCTGCAAAAACATGGCAGGTATCAAAACACACCCCCAGCTTTTCCTGGAAGCTGGAATAACCGGTAATGTCCCGTAAATGCTCGAACCTGTATCCAATACTTCCCTTTTGACCAGCTGTTGTTTCAAGCAGAACTATTGTCTTCCTGTTCCTTGATTTCCCGATTGCCATATCGAGATTATGGGTAAACAATTGAAGCGCCTCTCTTTCTTTGCTTTCTCCCGTACTTCCCGGATGAAGAATTACATAGGGAAGTGAAAACAGTTCTGCTCTTTCAAGTTCCTTGCTAAAGAGAGATATCGATTTTTCCTGTACTTCTTTATTCCCCGATGCAAGGTTGATGAGATAGCTTGTATGGCCGGCTACGAGAAGTGCCCCCCGTTTTTGTTGAAAAAGAACAGGATCATCCTCTTTCACCGGGGAAACTGCCCATTGCCTTGGGTTGTGTGTAAAGAGTTGAAGTACTGAACACTTTAATTCATAAGCCCTGTCAATCGCTTTGTAAAGCCCCCCTTGAATGGAAAGATGTACTCCAAGGAGAATGGTTTCTGACTTTTTACATTGCTTTTTCATTTCCTGCAACAATATCATTCAATAAGAAGAAAAGAATACCTGTTCATCGTTTGATTATAATCTTTCAATACTTCTATTGGATAACCGAGTTTTCTTACTGTACTGTAAACATCCACACCAAGGGCATCTGCCCCTGGTCTTGATAATTTTTTATGCATACATAAAATCCTTGACCCCGTACATTTACGGCAAAGGCAACATTCATCCAGAAAGAGAAGAAACGCTTTTTGATAGCCGGAAAGAAAAATCTCCTGTTCACACAGAAGAAGTTTTTTATTCATTTCATTTGTCCATTCTGATCTTGATTCCGGATTTTCAATATATTTCTCAAAATGGTACACAACACCATATTCATATTCTGAAAAGAATTCCCTGCATTCGTTTATTGGTGGTGTATTTGGAGGGCAGGAAGCTTTTTGTCCGTATGAATCGCAACCGAACATGCATTTGAAACGTACCCATTGCGCTATAACAATGTCTTTTGCATCAATCCGTTTAAAATCCGTTAAATTATATTTATGAAAAATGGATTCAAGATCAGTCTTTTTTCTCATTCATCCCTTTCCAATTTTTATTTTAATCTTTTATTCTATTATTTACTTTCCAGGCAAATCCTTTAACAACCGTATAAACAATTCATTCTGTTCCATTGTTCCGATTGTCACCCTGATCGTGTCGGTATACCCGCAAACAGGAAGGGGCCGGATAGTGACCCCTTGATCCATGAGTATGTTAAATACTTTCATACAATCCATCCCGGTGCGAACCAGAATAAAGTTTGCAGCACTTTTCCAGTACTGAAGATTCATTGCATCAAATTCCCTGTAAAGATATTCTTTTCCAGCCTGGTTGATTTTAAGTGTTTTTTCCACAAACTCATGATCATCGAGTGCACCCAGGGCAGCGGCCTGGGCAACAGCATTCACGTTAAATGGCTCTTTTGTTTTGTGTAAATCACCAATAACCTGCGGGGAACCGATACCATAACCAATACGAAGACCCGCGAGTCCGTACAGTTTGGAAAATGTCCGTAAAATGAGAAGATTATTATATTGTTGAAAGAGGGAGAGGGTATCCGGGAAATCACTTTCCTTCACATATTCAACATATGCTTCATCAATCACAACAAGCATATAATCAGGTATATTTCCCATAAAATGAGTTAACTCTGATTGGGTGACATACGTCCCGGTAGGATTATTCGGATTGGCAATAAATATAACCTGTGTATTTTCATCAATAATCCTGAGCAGGTTGTCCAGATCATAACGGAGATCGGTCATTTTTGCATATTTCATTGAACCCCCGAACAAAATGGTAGCAAATGTGTATTCGGAAAATGTTGCTTCAGAGGTAACAGCATTACGTCCCTGTTCAATGTATGCCCCGGCAATAAAAAGAAGTATTTCATCCGATCCGTTTCCCAGAATAAGCATTTCTTCTGATATTCCACATTTTCGTGCGAGTTTCGTTTTTAATTCAGCACACCGGGAATCAGGATAAAGATAAACTTTATCAAGGAATTCCCGGATACTTTCAATAGCCTTTGGAGAAGAACCCGAGGGATTCTCGTTGGATGCGAGTTTAATTGCCCCTTCTTTGAGTTTCCCTGCAATATATGGTTTGATTTGTTCAAGATTTTTCCGTAATTTCATGATATAAATATAAAAATCTTGATATTGAGTGTCAAGAAGAAATAAATAATTTGTTTTTTCCTTTATCTTGTCATTGTGAATTATTTGTGCTATGTTTACCTTATTTAAGGAGGAAAATACTTTGTATAATATGGAAACAGCCCGGATACTCTGGGTTCTTTCTCTTTTTATTCCAGGATTACACAGGTTTTACCTGGGGAAATGGTTATCGGGACTTCTTTATCTTTTTACCGGGGGATTTGGATTAATCGGGACATTTATCGACTTTTTTCGTCTTCCGAAAATGGTCGCAGATGCAAACCGTGAGATTGAATATAAAAAAATACTCTATCCGGGGCTTGGCGGCCCATCACCTGTTATTGAAAAGAAAAAAGAATCGATTGAAAAAATAATTTTAAAGACAGCAAAGAAAAATGATGGAATTGTCACATCCAGTGAAGTTGCCCTGAATGGCGAAATATCGCTGGACCAGGCAAAAGAATATCTCGAAAAGCTGGCGAAAAAAGGATTCGCAGAGATGCGTGTAAAAAAGAATGGAGTTATCGTATTCTGTTTTCCTGAATTTATGCAGGAGACCAGGACCAGCGATTTTGAAGATTTTTAACTGTGTATCCCGGATTGATTACATTGAATGGATCCGAAATGAATTGATGCAACCTTTTCTTTTGGAAAAGGGCGGGAGAGAATCTTGATTACCTTTTTTTGAATATCCATTTCTTTCATTATCCCGAGTGTTATTACAAAATGGTTCCTGTTACAAAGTGCGATAAGTCTATCCGTATATGCAGGGATGTTATGAATACCTGGTATTCTCCCGTGAAACCCGATACCTTTGTATTCCAGGGTTACTTCCGAAGCAGATTTAAAATAGTGGTTGAACTGATCTTCCCTGTATTGACGTCTTAAAACCTGGTTTTTTTGTTTTACCGAACCGGATGCTTTCATTCTGATAATTTCAGCTGATTGTGTAAAATTAAGAAGCAGGGATTTGAGTGAATAGGTATGATAAATCTCAATAATATAATCCGGTTTAAGAATATCCATAAGGTGATATTGAAATTCCCTGGCTATGTTTCCTTTCACAAAGCCGGATGAATCCACAATAAGTTTATCGGTTTTTAACTCCATGGCCTTTTCAGCAAGATGTTTTGCCCCGGTCAGGGTCTGGATAAGATGCCCGGCAGGGGTGGTGGATCCGATAAACCGGAGGTAGACGGAATCGGGCTTTTTTACATCAAGGGATTTTTCCCCTTTCTCATATATCCCGAGACCTGCGGTACATGGCGGCCCAATTGTTGTCTGGCCGGGATCACAATCCAGAAATCCGGTCGAACACTCTTTATGAAGTGAATGTAATAGAAAAGAGGCGAAAGTAGTTTTTCCCGTATCTGTTTCACCGGTAATATAAATTACCCGTTTCCCGGTTTTTATTGTGGATACGGGTTCTTTCCAGAATTCTTCGATAATCATTCTTCATCGAGCATACCAGGTTGATAACGGGAATGAAATATTATTTTTTAAAATAATAAAGAAAATAAATGATTTTTTTTACACAGGGGATCGATAAAAGACTATAATAAACCCTATGGATAGCAATAATGTTCAGTATAATCAATATGAGAGTTCCCGCTATGCATGGATAATTCTGATTATCAGCCTGTGTACTGTTATTGGTGCACTTGGATTTGCCCGGTTCGGCTATACAATGATTCTTCCAGGCATGAAAACAGGACTCGGACTTTCCGAGGTCCAGGCAGGCGATCTGGCAACAGGGAATATGGTCGGCTACCTGGTCCTTGCCCTTACCTGCGGGGTACTCGCTTCCCGCTTCGGACCGAGGTTTGTTATCGGTGGATCCATGGTTCTCATTTCCCTTGCCATGTTTCTTACCGGTTTTGCACCGGATTTTATAACAGCATTAATCGCCAGGATATTAACAGGTATGGGAAGTGGTGGTGCGAATGTTCCTGTTATGGGATTAATCGCTGCATGGTTTGTATCAAGAAAACGCGGGCTTGCAGCAGGTATTGCGGTGAGTGGTTCAAGTTTCGGACTTTTTATTACCGGTCTTTCGATTCCCGTTATTTTAAAAACCTTCCCTGGTTCAGGCTGGCGTTACTCATGGTTCTTTCTTTCAGGCATAACACTCATATTCGGACTTTTCTGTCTTTTCTTTTTAAGAAACAAACCTGAAGATAAGGGATTACCCCCTGTTGAAACAGAAAAAAGGGTTGAGGAAGCAAGTCCGGGAACAATATCAAAAACAGGGAAGGTTTCGATATTGCAATGGGATCTTGTCTATAAGAATTTATCGGTCTGGCACCTGGCTTTTGTCTATATATTATTCGGCTTTTCATATATTATTTATACAACCTTTTTTGTCCGGTATCTGACTATGGAAGCTGGTTTTACTACAGAATCTGCCGGAAAACTTTGGGCTTTTATCGGTGGCGGAAGCATTGCTAGCGGTTTTATCTGGGGATCTGTTTCCGATAAAGTCGGGAGAAAATACGGGCTTGCAATTGTTTATTTTCTGCAATTCCTCTGTTTCAGTATATTCGGACTCTGGAAGACAATACCGGGATTTATTATTTCATCCATTCTTTTTGCCATTACTGCCTGGAGTATTCCGGCGATTATGGCCGCGGCTTCCGGGGATTCTGTCGGTTCCCGTCTTGCCCCTGCTGCGCTGGGATTCATAACCCTTTTTTTCGGTATCGGACAGGCCGCAGGTCCCTTTGTCGCAGGCAGGATAGCCCAGGGGACTGGTTCTTATTCCCTTGCATTTGTTGTTGCCGGGGCTGCTGCTTTTCTCGGGGCAATGACATCCCTTTTTATAAAGCAAAAGATAAAGGGATAAGCGTTTAAAATTTTTCAATCAACGATAATATGAAAACGGGCCTGTGCAGAAATTCCCTTACGGTCAGGTAAAGGTTCTATTTCAAGGGAAGTAAGGTAGATATGACCTGTTATTTTATCTTTCCGGGCAGATTCCTTTTCCTTTAACAAAGTATCTTTCACTGCCTGGATTTTTAACGCGGATAAAAGGAAGGCAATATTCTCATCTTCACCAATTACATCCTGGATAATGATTTCCGTTCCCCCTGGTGTTGCCACATTTATTTCTGCTGTCTGGATAACATACATCTCCCATTCACCGTTCCGCTGCCATATCTTTTCTGCGACTTTCCTGATTCCTTTAAGCTTCACCTCCCCTGTATCCATAGAAAAGCTTATTTCATTATTTGTTGCTTTTATAGAAAAGGCAGATCCTCTGACCTGTTCTGCGATGGATACCTTTGCTTTTTGAATGGCAAAACGCTGTACAGCTATTTTGCTTTTGCCACGGAAATACCCGTATCCATAAACAGTGATGGCCGTTTTTTCGCTATCCGGATGGATTATATCGGATGTATCTTCATAAACAGGTTGTTCATATACGGGTTGTTTATGATTGATACACGATTGCATAAAGAAACAAAGAATGAGAAAAAAAACAAAATTATGTATTTTCATCATCTGCTCCTCATAATCATTTTTCGATTCAGGTATTCATAACTATCAAGAAAAGCTTTTTATATTAATAATACAAAAATGAATAAAAATCAATGATTGGACAATTATAATATATTAGTATAGGATTATACTATCTTTTTCTTGGCAAAGGATGATCAGTATGAAAGCGAGTACACAGGTATACACCGGAAAAGTGATAATGACCGGTCAGGAATATTATATCAAGCCCTTTGTTTTTGACCGGGAATATACACTAAAACTTATCGCATACAAAGAGAGTGAAATAAAGGAAAATGATATTATAACCTTCATCCCGGGTGATGATAAAACTGCTGTGTATAAAAATACGGTTACCCATACAGATACTGCCCTGGCCGATCTTTATGCAATAATAGAAAAGAATAAGATTACAATCCCGTATCCGGAAGAAGTGATGAATGAAACAGAAATTATCGTAAACCATCCCCATATTGATGATCCCGGTTTGACTGAACTCCGGGACAAACCATTTATTACCATCGACAACAAGGATTCCAGGGATCTCGATCAGGCATTGTATATAGAAAAAAAAGATTCGAATTTCCATATTTATTATGCATTGGCAGATGGGGCTTTTTATATAAGACCGGGAACCAGTCTTTTTGCCGAAGCACTGAAACGGGGAACGTCATATTATTTCCCCGGTTTTTCCGTCCCTATGCTGCCGCAGGAATTATCAGAAGGAATAGTATCGTTGAATCCGGATGTTGACCGGAGAGCATTCGTCTTTTTTATGGAAATGGATTCAGCCGGTGAAATACGGGATTATCGATGTTTCCAGGCACGAATCCACAGCAGGGCAAAGCTTTCCTATGATGAAGTTCAATATTATTATGATCAACCGGAAAAATCTTCATTAAGGGAAACCGGGTTCACTCCCGTACTTGATTTATTAAAAACAGTCGGTGAAATTCGAATACAAAAAGCCGGCAGGATGAACAGGGTGCAATTCAGGAGAGAGGAATCCATGATTTCCTGTTCGGAAGATGGATCTTCATTCTTGATATCCCTGGATATAAGGAATGATTGCAGCCGTTATAATGAACAATTGTCACTCATGTGTAATATGGTTGGGGCCCAGTTTCTGGTCAGGGATAAACATCCTGAAGTCCAGGGTATTTACCGTGTTCATCAGGGACCGGAAGAAGAAGAGTTGGCAGAGCTCAGTATGACTATTGATGATATTCTCGAAAGCCATGGTATTTCAGATCCCAACTGGCGCTGGAATAAGCAGGAGGAAACTCTGGCAGATTATATAGACAGACTTTATACACTCCGGGGTAATGATCGATTAATAGAAGCCCTGGAACGGCAGGTTCTTATTTCCATGCGAAGATCAATGTTTTCAAGTGATGCAGGTGAACATTATGCACTTGCAGTGAATCCCTATAGCAGGTTTTCTTCCCCGATGCGGGAAATTGTCGGTATCTTTTTACATAAAGAAGCACTTGAAAAACTGGGAGTCCTGACACCGAATCCTGTAAACCAGGATAAAGAGCTGCGGGAGAAAGTAATTCTGGCAGGAAACCGTTCGAGAAATCTGCAAAAAATCATCGAACAACAGGTGATTGAATATGCAGCAGAACGGTTATTTTCACATGAACTCACACTCCCGGAAGAGAAACGAACACGGTATACTGCAACGATTCTCGGCATAAAAGCTACACGTCTGTATGTCCGGCTGGATTCACCCCCCATTGAATTAAAAGTATATACAAAAGATATGGAAAATCATTTACACCGGCCGCTGGATTTTTATAAGAACAGACTGGCATGTAAAAAAACAAACACCGTCCTTTTTAAACCGGGGGATAAACAGATATTGTATGTTGAAGCATACAGGGAAAATCGCTGGCGCCTTGTCCCGGATTATTAACTAACATATTTTAATGTCCCAATTGCAGTAAAATAATTCATCCATTCTCCTTTAAACTCATAATGGAAGTATCAATATAAAATGTTACAGAACCCCTCTATTCATAATTTGTACCATCTTCCTTTACAAATTCCACTTCAATATCCTGATTATTATAAATTTAAAGAATATATTCAAAATTTATTGAATAAACTTCCAGATAAGGTGACTTTAGAAGATATACAATACCATCTATATGTTTTAGAGAAAATAGAGAAGGGAATACAGCGTGGGGCTGGATAGATAATAAAGAAGTGAAAAAAAGGTTCAGTAAGTGGCTTATCGAATAATCTGGTCCCCTGAAGCTGTAGAAGATTTGGAATCAATAGGAAATTATATTAAACGGGATTCTTTTAATAACGTTTTGGCTATTTTATTTAAAGAATTGACACCTTTTCCTATACTCATTTCCGCTTTCTATCTCCACCTCTTTTCAGAGGGGAATTGAACCCTTCTGTGGTTTATTCAGTTTTCCAGGTTTATCAGCAATGGAGGTGGCGGGAATCGAACCCGCGTCCTGAAGTGTGACCCATAAACATCTACAGGTTTAGCTTCCTTTCTTAAAGTTCGGTGAAAAAAATAGGCAGGAAGCAGCCCGCTCTTTCACCTATTCTGTTGCCATTTCCCATCAGCAATCACAGACACATGCAATGGTAAGTCCCGGTTTGTGACAGGTATATCCAGAGCTCGGAACAGGGCCCCGGGTACCCGGACTGCTTTTATTAAGCAGCCTGAAGTTGTGCTGTATCGGCACTTATAAAGGTTGCCATTTTTATAGAGACTGGCCACTCCACCTGCAGTCTATGAACCGAATCACCTCAGTCGAATCCGGTACACCCCCCTAATGCAATTTGAACTCGCGTTCAGATTCCCGTTTCAGATCCCGGTTTTTTATTACTTCCCGCTTATCATGGATCTTTTTTCCCTTGCAGATCCCGATTTCCACTTTCACGAGTCCATTTATAAGATAAAACCTTAAAGGGATAAGTGTCAAGCCCTTTTCAACTATTTTTCGTTTGAGCCGTTTTATTTCCTGTCTGTGTACAAGGAGTTTCCGGTTCCTGTCCGGCTCATGATTGTGGATATTCCCAAAGGTATATAGCGATATGTGAAAACCGACAAGCCAGAGTTCCTCCTTTTCTATCTTTGCATAGGAATCACTGAAAGAAAACATCCCTGCTTTCATGGATTTGACTTCTGTTCCTTTCAGTTCAATACCACATTCAAGGGAATCTGTTACATAGTAGTTAAACCTTGCTTTTTTATTTACTGCAATGGTTTTTTCTTCTGTCTTTTTTGCACACATCAGTTTTAATACTCCGAAAGCACAGGACGGAAACCGAGATATGGTGTACACCATGACGGCGGTTGTGAACCCCTGGTCCATGACCGGACATTATCTGTTTTGGAAGTAGCCCAAGATCCGCCCCGTACCACTTTCTCCGATCCGGTAAAAGCAGTATCTATTGGAGAAAGCGCTGAATCCACGGGATAGTACCAGTTGTCACACCATTCCCAAACACTCCCGAAAATATCTCTTACCGGATACCTGTCATTTGCATTCTTTCCTGTGTTGGAAAGAGAACCTGAACCCCTCTCTGAAAAAAACAGGGAAGCAGTAACCCGGTTATCAATATATTTTGCAATGCATTCCCACTCCGTTTCATACGGAAGCCTTGCAGATAACCGGCCGGGAAACTGGCCGGAAAGGAATGATGTTAACCACCGGCAATACTCCCGGGCAGCGAAATAAGAGATATCGGTAACAGGCTTTTCCATATCTTCATCAACCGGGGAATCCCCATTCCAGTGAGAAAGATAGTTTCCTGTTACCAGTTCATCTGCTATCAGTTTTTCACGGTTTGCCGGCAGCCATGAAGGATTTGCTTTTACAAAAGAAAGAAAGTCCCTGTTTGTCACCTCTCTTTCGGAAATATAAAAGGATTCTGTTGTAACAGGGTGGGGGAGGGTTTCCATATCAGGGTAGAAAGACGAATCCAGGTTTACCGTATCGCCCATGATATAGGTGGTCCCGGGAATAAAGATAAACACTGTATTTTTTACGGAAATTTTCTTTTTTTCCTCCAGGTTAATAGTTTCCTGCTTGTTTATGGTAAGAATCTTTTCTTTGTATGCAGTGAAATAACCGGTAAACCAGTTGCCGGAAACAAACAAATCATACAAGGACACCTGCTGCACTCCTTTGTCCGGGGTTTTAAAAGTGTGCTTTGCTTTGGATAATGATCTGGTAAGCCAGCAGGGAAAACCATCATACATTTTTTTAAGTTTTATTATTTCTTTTGCCATATCAATGATAGTAAAAGCGGAAAATCCCTTTTTATCCGATACCAATAAAGAAAATCCGCTTATCAATTCCCATAATTCCTGTTCAGAATCCACATAATACATAACATTATGCAGAAAATCGTATATATCCTTTGAAATATCACCTTCTGTTCCATAGATCGCTGATACTGCATTGGTAAATAAAGGCGGGAATTGATAGGTAGCGGTAAAATCATTCAGCATTCCGAACCGGGCTGCATCCTTTACTGACCAATCCAGTAATCCCTCCAGGTCATCCAGTTTACACTGCTGGAAGACTATCTCTTTACGCGGGAAAAAAAGAGACGCAAAAACTTTTCCTTTTACCTGCTTTTGTAAAACAATTTCCGGGTAAAACGGTTTTTTTATGAGAATTTCCCTGTTCCCGCTTTTTATAAATGCAGTACATGGTGTGGATCCCACATATGCAGTATCAACATATACCGGTGCTTTTTCAGGAGTTGTCTTAAATGTTATATATGTCCCGTGTTTACTCAAACCAGGAAAAAATAAAACAAAGAAAACAATCAAGATGATCGCAATAAGATAGATTACGGGAAGATAATGTTCCGGTTTTATTCCGAAGAGAGGTTTTAATGTAACAACCACATCCGAGAAATCTGTTACTTCTTTTTTCTGTTTTGCCATAACCTGATTATAGATATGAATATTTAGCTTGTCAATGATTGATAGAGTATGTTACACTCATATTGAATAAAACTTTGCTTTATTCCGGTAATAAGATAAACAGCAAAAGGATGTTTTTATGGATGTAAACAGTTTCTTACTGACACTGAAGAAAAAAACGGAAACGTTTCTTACCTGGAGGAAAAGAAGAAAGCTTAAGAAAAAAGAAAAATTAAAACAGAAAAACGCAGCCCTGGATTGGGCAGAAGCATTTCTCTCTGCGGTGGTGATTGTTTTTTTTCTGAACCAGTATCTGCTCCAGGCGTACCAGATTCCGTCAGAGTCTATGGTAAATACCCTTCTTATCGGTGACAGAATTTTCGTCGATAAAATGACATTTGGTCCAGAACTTCTTCCCGGAGTGGTAAAATTCCCCGGTTTTCGTTCGGTCCGGCGGGGAGATATCGCAATATTCGAAAGTCCTGAATATGTATCAAAAGGAACTGCTTATGATATTGTGACCAGAATCGTATATATGATGACCTTTTCTTTTATTGATCTTGACAGGGATGAAAAGGGTGAACCGGCAAAGCATTTTCTTATTAAACGTATTCCCTGTGTGCCCGGGGACAGGCTTAAGATGAGTGAAGGCCTGCTGGAGATCATGCCCCCGGGATCAAATGAATGGATACAGGAAGAAAAACTGAAATCCATGAGTGGGATTCACTATACCCTTAACACTAGAAGGATTAAAGACGAAGAATACGTAAAATTCCATAACGCAGGTACCGGTTTTGCACGGCTGGAATCCGGGCTTGAAATAACCGAGGAGCAGGAAATGGGGCTTTCTCATTCCTTTTTCTCTAAAACGGCAATGAATGAAGATGAATTAACAACGATTATAAAAGAAATTGAAAGAGGAAACTCTGCAGTATATTTGATAGTGGAAGATAGCCCGGTATATACTGTATGGGGTATTTTAAGGAATTTTGACCGTGATTATGTTGAAAAGATACGATACAGAACATTATCGGAAATAAGACCTCATGACACACAGGTTAAAAAGGAGTGGTTAAAAAATGACCTGGGCAGGTACATCCCCAAAGGGTATATTTTCCCCATGGGAGACAATCGGGACAATTCAAGGGATGCCCGGGTATTCGGGCCAGTGAAAATAGAAAAGGTACTGGGGAAATCTCTTTTTCGCTTCTGGCCTTTTAACAGATTCGGAGGTATTTAACATTACACTATGATTCGTGGTGTTGAAGCACTCAGTTTTAGAAAAAAGAAAAAAAAACACAGGGTTATCTCTACTATTATAAAGATATTCCTTTTAACCTTTCTTTTTTACCTTATCATCACATACTTTCTTGTTTTCCCGGTCAGGATAAATTCAGAATCAATGTCCCCGGCTATCGGGATAAAAGATATTGTCATTATATCTCCACTTGTCTATGGCCCGAAAATTCCCTTTCTTTCATCCCGCATCCATGGAATAAAGGAGCCTGAACGCGGGGATATTGTAGCAATCAACCCACCTTTTTATAAGAATGATAATTTCTTTATAAAGCTAATGGAACCTGTTGTACGGTTTTTCACACTCCAGAAAAAGTCCCTTATCCGGGATGTGGATAATAAACGGTTAAGTGAATATTCGGCTAAAAGAATTATCGGTCTCCCCGGGGACACGGTAAAAATGGAAAGCTTTGTTGCATACATAAAACCTGCCGGAGCCCAGGATTTTGTCCGGGAAAATGAATTAATAGAAAAAAAGTATACTACTTTAGTAGAGGAACAATATTTCCCCGGCAGATGGCGGGATATCTTCCCATTTTCCGGGAATATGGAGGAAATCACCTTGCAGCCGGATGAGTTTTTTGTTCTTGGGGATAGCCGCTCTGTATCAAATGATTCATATACCTGGGGGCCCCTTGATTTTTCCCGGATTCAAGGAAAAATAATCTTCCGGTACTGGCCATTTACACGGTTTGGAATTCCATAAATCCCTTATTCACAACTCACCATACCCGGTCGCCCTTTATATACACATCCCTTTTTGTGTGAAAAAGTGTTTTTACTGTGATTTTTATTCAGTCCGGTACAGCAGGGATCTGGCACAGATCATTATAGAAGAAATCCTGAAAGAATTGCATTTCTTTTTTCACACCGGGAAACATATCCGTACTATCTATATCGGCGGCGGCACCCCCAGTTGTCTGGATCCGGATATTTTTGAAAAGCTGTTAAAAGGGATAGTGTCACTGAACCCTGCCAGTGCCAGGGAATGGACAGTGGAGGCAAACCCGGAGTCTCTCGGCAGGGAATTCATCCTGTTATGTAGAAGATATTATGTAACACGTTTGAGTATCGGAATTCAGAGTACGGAAGATTCCCTTTTGAAAGTACTGGGCAGAAAAACAACCTTTTCGGATATCGAAAGATCCGCAGAACTCCTGAACCAGTACTGGGATGGGGAATTGAATGTCGATCTTATAACCGGGATACCCGGCCAGTCTCAAAAGATCATGCAAAGGGATATTGATTTTTGTTTAAAAGCCTTTCACCCGGGGCATATATCGCTTTATTCCCTGACAATAGAGGAAGGCACTGAACTGGGAAAACAGATCAGGGAAAAAAGATTCATCCTCCCATCCCCGGAAACCGGGGAATCACTCTGGTTTGAAGGATACAGGATCCTGGAATCGAACAAACTTTTCAATTATGAGATTTCAAACTTTTCAAAACGCGGGAAAGAGTCTCTTCATAATATCCGGTACTGGCGGCTTAATCCTTACATCGGGATTGGACCGGGAGCAGTATCGACTCTCCCGGGGGAAAAAGAACCTGTTATAAGAATGACACATCCGGAAGATATAGAATTATACATAAAAAGCAGTGATAATTTCTGGGGTATGACATATGAGACAATCGATGCAAAAACCTTTTTGTTCGAAACATGCATGATGGGTTTCCGGCTTAAAAAGGGTATCCAGAAGCAGGAATTCATGACACGTTTCGGCTTATCTCTTCCCGCCCTTGTCCCGGTATTATGGGAAAAATGGGAAAAGAACGGCTGGGCAAACCAGGATCAATCAACATACAGGCTTTCGAAAAAAGGCAGGCTTATGTTGAACACCCTTCTTGCAGAATTATCCGAAGCCATAAAGAATCGCCGGGAAAAAGTGATGATAATCCAATGGCCGGGGTATGATGAAGGGGCCGGACATATTATTTTTTAGTTTTTATTAAAAAATGTGTTATTTTTATGAATGGTTATTGTTATAGATATAAGATATATAGTAAGGAAAATTACCATGAAAAAATTATCATTCATCACACTCCTGTTTTGTTTTATGGGGACAGGTCTGTGGTGTATTGATCTTTCCGTTCGTGTCATGGACAGGGATCTCGATATAGCCCTCGAAGGTGTTTTGATATCGGAAGTGAATACCGGTGCTTCGGTATACACTGATCCAGAGGGAAAAGCCATCCTCAAACTGGATAATAATCTGGAACGGGCGATTATTATTGCCGAGCTTATCGGATATGAAGATCGGAAACTCATGGTCAGGGATTTTACCAGGGAACTTGTTATTGAAATGCTCATGCAGGGGGTCCTGGAAGGAGAGGAACTTGTTGTCGAGGAAGAGGCGATCGGGGAGACCGATGAAGAGATCGGCGTATCCACTGTGGTGGAAGAAGAAATTATCGAATCCGTTTCGAAAATAGGTATTATAGAAGATGCGATGAGTATTGTAAAAATTCTCCCGGGTGTCACCTATACCGGTTCTTTCGGGAGTTTCCTCTCCGTGCGGGGCGGAGACCCTTCCGGGCTTACCGTCATGCTGGACGGATTTGTGGTGAAATACCCATATCACTGGGGAGGGATATGTTCCATTTTTAATCCCAATATTGTTGAATCAATCAAGTTTTCGCCCGGTATCTTTTCTGCTAAATACGGACAGGCAACGAGCGGTATCATGGAAGTGACCACTGTCACACCGGACGAAGGGGTGCGGCTGGATGCTGTATCATCAACATCAACGATCGATATTTTTCTTCAACTGCCCCTTGGGGAAAATGAAACAGCAGGGATTTTTTCCGGGTTCAGGCTTACGAATTATGATCTGGTTTTTTCCATCCTTCATCTTACGGCAGATACCTTTCATGACGAAACACTCCTGGACATGTTACGCGTTATTTCCAGGGTACCGTATATCTACGATTTTTATTTTAAAACCTTTTACCGTCCCACGGAAAGGGTGGAATGGTATATGAACGGGTTCTATGGGAATGACGGTGTCGGCAGTACCATCGATAATTCCGGGGTGGATACCTCCGAAACGATTGTGACGGATTTTGATTTCCACTATACGAACACCGATGTTTTTGTTACTACCGGATTAAAGATACTCCCGTCCGATCTTCTTTTTATCCATGTTCTTGCAGGGTATGAATTCTGGATTGCCGGTATCGATGCGGAGATGAAGGAACATGGCACCCGGTTCTACTCGGACGAGTTTATAGATGAGTATGGATACCTTATACCTCCCGGTGAAGAAAGCTTTACTGTCGGGACAGTTTCCGAATTCGAAATGGCAGATATAAAGCACGGCATCCAGGGCCGTGTCGATTTTGACCTTACGCTTCACAAGGATTACCTTCTCCAGTGGGGCGCCGGGTGTTATGTTGATATAGTGAACAATGAATTTAACGGGATGATGTGGGGAATAATATGGGAGGATGAAAGTCCTGTTTACCGGAAAATGAAATACGAGACAGATGCACAGGATTCCTGTACCCTGGATTCCTTTTTATACCTGAATCTTCATGCAAATCTGATTCCCGATGTGCTGGGCATGGATTTTGGCACCCGGCTGGATCACAGTTATTTTATGGGTGAAGACGACTTTACCCTGAATACCTATCCTGTCTTCTGCCCGCGGCTGAACCTGACTTTTTCCCCGGATATGAAAAATGATTTTTTTAAAAAGAACTCATTCAGTATCGGGGCCGGGATTTTTACAAAAAATCCATTTACTGCATCCGATTTTTCACAGGATGAACACCTTGAGGATTTTGATATCAGGATGCCCAAAACCCTGATGACTGTCCTGGGCTGGGAAACGGAAATGCCGGGAGGATTCCGGTTTAAAATAGAAGGATATTACAAATACATGTTCGATCTCTATTATTCCAATTATACAATAGATCCGGAAACAGGGGAGTTTGATTTTATTATTCATAATGACGGGTTCGGACATGCAGCAGGTTTTGATCTGCTTTTAAATAGAAAAATTTCCCGTTTTGTGGATGGTATGATAAGTTATACCTTTGTTTATGCACGGTACAAATATCCGGAAACAGACGGACTTGATATGGATGCTTCCCAGCGGGGTATATGGTTTTATCCGTTTTATCACCGGTTTCACAGCCTGAACTTTCTCCTTAATGTGAAACCCTCGAATTCAATGACAATAACGGCAAAGATGAGTTTTGCTACCGGCACACCGAAAAGAGAGTACAGTGAAAAGGAGATGTTTCCTGCAATCATTGAAAACGACGACAGCACGACAACAGTAGCGGAAATGTATTCCAGGGAAAGTTTTTACAGCGATAGTTTACGCAGCAATTTCTCTCTTCCCCTGGATATCAAAGTTGCATTTCATGACTACTGGTCAAACTCAAAAGTACGGTGGGAGTGTTATTTTGCAGTAGAGGATATCCTCTCTCCCCTGTGGGCGGAGATTCTTCCCGGGGATAATATTGACCACAGCAAGTGGAGTGGGGAAGAGCAGGCAGCTCCATCATCATCCTTCAGCATTCCCATTCCCAGCATCGGGCTTCGGCTGTCGTATTAATGAAAGGAGACCATTATATGCGGGTGTATTGTATTCTATCAATTCTTCTTGTTTTCATACTTCTTTTCTCCTGTTCCACCATATCTGCACGTTATAAATCGGGAACAACGATTGCCCGGGAAAAGGGACAGACCGGAAAAAAGAATATTGCCGTTTTAACACAAAAACAGGAAAGTGGTAAGAAGACAATTGCGACGTTCACTTCTCCATTATTCCCGGCAGTGACCATATACGGGGAAATAGAAGAACAGGAGTATGGTTTTGTCTATTACATGACAAAAGTACGTCTGATTGCCAATTGGCCCAATGGCTGGACAGAGGGGAATTATGAGGCATCGGGCAAACTCCTTTTTACAAAGGTTGATGAGAGGTTCACCTGTCATATCGAGGATCCTTTTAAGTTATGGGACATTACTTCCGGTGAAATACGGTACTATAATATCTACTACAGGAAAGAGGATGGCCTGGTAAAGGTGAAGAACAGGGTGGACCGTCTTTGTGAGATTTCCCGGTTCTTGAAAGAAAGAGGATTGTCCCCGGTATATGGGCATATAAAGCAGAAAACAATGTACGGTCCCGGTTTTACCGGAGAGATAATTCCTTTTCTTTTCCCGGAACGGAAGAACTTTTCAAAATTGGAAAAAGAAGGGTTGCTGCCGGATGAATATTACAAAACAAAAGGCAATTTCCCGGTACAGACAGTATGGGGTGCAGATCTGTCATGGAGAACGGATTATACCAGTGTGGTATTTCCCGAACATCTTGTTCCGTTACGGAACAGCGGGACATTATGGCGGGATTACGAAGAGGCCCCCCTCCTGTTTTTTTCCCTGTACAACATAACCTGGTTTTTCGATACGGCAATACATGATGAATCATTCATAAAAATAAGTGAGGAGGAATAAAAGAATGTCATTAAAAGAACTTGTTGTCATGGGCGGATGGGCAATGTGGCCATTGATGATCTTTTCCATTGCCACAATCAGTCTTATCATAGAACGGACTATTCATATTCTTTTTCATAACCTTAGAGTAAAGGATTTAAAAGAAAAAACAGTGGAGTTAATTGAAAGAGGAGATATACCCGGCGCTTCCGGTTATCTTCAAAACTGTTCCCGCCGGAGGGTAGCTTCCAGGATTCTCCTTGCAGGGCTGAATGTCCAGCAACTCGGGGAACACCGCGTTGAACGCGCCATGGAAACAGCAGCCCAGGAAAGGATAGGGGCCCTGGAAAACGGTTTTGACCTGCTTGTCGCCCTCGGTTCCATTGCGCCGATAACAGGGTTCCTGGGCACGGTTTCCGGGATGATAGGTGCGTTCCAGTCCATCGCTACCGCATCGGAGGTGAATGCACAGCTTGTCGCCGGGGGGATTTTCGAGGCCCTGATTACGACAGCATACGGGCTTGCGATCGCCATTGTCGCTATTGCCGGTTACAACATTTTTGCCCATATTGTCGATAAGTTCGCATCCCGGATCGAAGGGGCAGGAAGCGAGATCGTGATGAGTCTTCTCTCATCCGGCCACAGAAACAGGCTGTAAGCAGGATAGACGTATGACAGTTAAGCGTAAATCAAAGAAACATCTAGACATCGCCAATTCCGGGGCGTTGAGTGACCTCGCTTTTCTTTTAATCATTTTTTTTATCGTGGTTGCCGTGTTTAATATCAACAAGGGATTTATATTATTACTCCCTAAAAAGGACTCGGTAAAAATAATCAATGTGAATGATATTATAAAAGTGACCCTGAAGGATGATGGCACCCTTCTTTATGAGAATAAGACAATTCTGTTATCCGAACTGGAAAGGATTGTGAAAGATACCCTTTCTCTCTACCCGAATATGACCCTTCTCCTCTCCATATATCCGGAAGTACCGTATCAACAGGTAGTCCATATCGTAGATCTGGTGAGAAAACTGAATGTCGAAAACTTTTCTTTTGCAATGGCGGGGGAAAAGACGTGAAAATCGTAAGAAAATTCCGGCGAAAACCCATTATTCCCATCAATTCCATGTCAGATATTGCGTTCCTGCTTCTTATTTTCATCATGCTTATTTCACTCATCAATTATAGAAGAGAAGTAAAAATAAACTATGCAGAGGCGGAATTCCAGGAAGTGACACAATCGGAGAATAACCTTGAGATATGGATTAATGCACCAGGTCATCTTTTTGTAAAAGGTGCAGAGGTGAGTCTTAATGCGCTCGAGCAGATTATTGCGACAAGTGTTGTTGAAAACCCGGATGTACGGATTCATATTCTTGCAGACAGGGATACCCCATACAAGCATGTAAATTCCGTTATGGAGATACTCAAGCTGCTTCAGCACAGGATTATTTCCCTTGTGGTAAAGGAGACAGGTTCCTCATGAATATACCGGATCCCACTATCTCTTCACAGGAAAATGGAATAAGAAGACTTATATTCAAAACAGCTGTAATCGTAAGGAAACTGGTTATCCCTGTTTTTGTCGTGATCCTGCATCTGGTTTTAATCCTTACCATTACCATATCCGTAGAGGAATCCCGGAAGCAGGCAGATACGACAATTTTCAAAATGGTCGATGTGGAGGAGTATATTCCTCCCGTAGATCCGGAGCCGGAAAAGGAAGAAAAGAAAGAAATAAAGCGGGAGGATGTGGTCGAGGTGCCTTCCCAGCCGGATATTGCAGAAATCATCATACAAACAGAAAAAGAGGTCGTGGAAACGGAAAACGCGTCCGATCCTATGGAAATCGAATATTTACCCCAGCACAAAATATCCGTACCCCCTGTTTTCCCCACAGAGCAGATTCTTGCAAAGGTAAAGTACCCTGTCCTGGCAAACAAACAGAGAATAGAAGGGGTGGTCTATCTTGAATTGTACATCGATAAATACGGCATTATCCGCAAGATAGTGGTATTAAAAGATCCGGGTTATGGTCTTGCCCGGGCTGCGATTGAAGCCCTTGAAGGGATTACCTGTGAGCCTGCAAAAGCGAATGGCGTCCCCGTGGCAGTACGGTTCCGGTACCCGATACGGTTCAAGTTGAAATAATCTTTGATCGAGTCCACTCTGATGTTTTATCCTGCAATGCTTCTACTACATCTGCCGCCAGCGATACTACTTCGGCCAGTTTGGCCGGACTGATCCACTTTATCGTGTCTATGGGCTGGTGATTGATATTTGTAATGCCGCCCGTACACCCCAATGCGATGCTGGGAACCCCATGGGAATAGAAGGTATAATGATCACTGGCAGGCCACGGATCTACCCGCACCACCCCCGGGTACTTCTCGCTTCTGATGGCATTTACCAGATCGTCGAATGCCATGGATCCTGCTATTGTTGTTATGGAATTCGCCCCCAATGCAAGCCCGACACCATCGGCATTGATCGCGGCCAGCACAGGTTGCCACACCTCGCTTTGCTCGCCCACTGGCCGGTCCCATTGAAAAGGCACTTGTTTTAAACCATACGGTACTACATATGCTTCAGTACCCTGGCCGCCGAACTCCTCTGCGCTGAATGCGACAAACTCCAGTCCCAATGAAAGCTTCCGGCCGGCCAATACCCCTGCCAGGGTAAGCATCACCCCGATCCCGGACGCATTATCAAAAGCACCCGGAGAACCCCAGACAGTATCATAATGGGCACAGAGGATAATCCGCCCGGATCTGGAACCGGACCCGGTACCAAGGACATTCCATGATCGTCCGGGAAACCGGGTTGCAGCGATATGTAATCGTACCGGCTTTCCTGCATGGTGCATCAGCTTACATCCGATTTCCGGGGATACTGTTGCTGAAGGAATTCCCATATCCGGATCCTTGATTACGTGTCTTAGGGAGTTCAAAAGCGGGTTTACGGTGATAACCGCTGCAGGAAGCTTCCGGTCCAGCAAATCGTTGGTTTTTCGGTGGCGTTCTGGATAGTACACGGTGCTCGCCCTGTTCATGAACTCATCCTGGGTTAATTCACCATGCAGGAGAGCAATACGTCCTTTCATATTCGCCTGCGCTAACTCTTCCAGCGTTCCGGCAGGCACAATCCCACCGGTGACTTCACAGGGCAGCGAACGCCAGTTTGCTGCTGCATCCAGTTTTTGACCGGCAAGTTCAAGAACAGTCTCCGTATGATCCCAGCTTGAACAGGAAAAAACCTGCTTCTTGACAGCCAACCCTGCCTGCCGGAACACCTGTTCAATATATTCAGCTGCCGCCTCATTACCCGGTGATCCTGCAGGGCGGTGACCGATATCCACGCTAAGACGCTTTACGTGATCCATCACCTGCTTTGCCATATCAATCATGTTTTTTATCCTCCTGTTCTTCTGATCTCCGTCCCTACAATTTTTTTCCGATAGCTTATAAATTATCCCTGCTTGTGTAAAAATGATATCTTGCGTTCAGGGAATTGGATTATTGCATCCATCGAACAGGTTTCCGGGGAGAGTATCCCGTTAACTGAACAGTAAGAAACAATCCACCTTATTCAGCATTATTCCAGTCCCGACCAGATGATATACCGTGGATTTTCTACGATTTCCGGCGCCCAGTGGATAGCGGTAGGCACCGTGAACATGACGACAAAGTCTTCCTCGGGATCGGCAAATAATGCACAGCGGCCATACCCTTCGTGGTTAATGACAAACCGGCTCATAAGACCCCCGATGGAAATACTCACCCCTGCGCCATATTCAATCGGATTCAAGTTAAGCCCCCAGCAGAAGGCGGTCGTCTTATCGTCAAACTGGTTTCTGGTCATGGCTTCCACGGTTTTTCTCCCCAGGATGCGCACATTATTATACGTTCCCTTGTTCAGGAACATCTGTCCCATTTTAAACTGGTCGGGCAGGGTGGAAGTGAGTCCTCCTCCGGCAAGAAAAAGATCTTTCCCCTCCTGGCGCCATTCAAACTGTTTTACCTCTTCCTCGCAGGTAATACAGACCCTGTCCACTTTTTCTCCGGGGATACGGAAATGGGTATCCTCCATTCCCAGGGGTTGTACTACCATCCGGTCAACATATTCGTCATAGGGCATACCGGTAACGCGGGAAATGATTTCCCCCAGAAGAACAAAGCCGATGGTGCTGTACGACCAGGTAACACCGGGTTTGGACTGGGCAGGCCCTTCCAGGGCAAAATGAATCAGGTCATCCATATCCTTGATGTCCCGCCACAGGGGATACGGTTCCAGGAAGTAGCCGGGATCTGCTTTTAACCCGGCAGTATGCGTCAGCAGATGCCATACCGTGATGCCCCGGTGAAGACTTGTATCAAACTCATTAATGAAATTTGCAGCCGGCTGCTCCAGGTACACTTTTCCCTGTTCCACAAGCTGCATGATTGCCGTTGCCGTGTACATTTTTGTGATGGAAGCGATCTTGCGCAGGGAGCCGGGCAGGAATTTCGTGTCCTGTTTATCATATCGCAGCCGTCCCATATACTTGTGGACGAATATTTTTCCGTGTCTTGCCATCAGGTAGCCGGCAGCTTGAATTTTTTTCCTGTCAATAAGATCGTTAAAATAGTTGTCAAGGATGTTGATAGTTCCCGGGTTGTACCCGGCTTCCCGTGGAGTTATGTCGGTTATTCCTTCGGTTATCATTCTTCCTCCGATCATTCCAGTCCGGACCAGATAATGGCCATAGGGCATATCAGGGATTCCGGGACCCATTCTATTGTTGTCGGGACAAAATAGACTGCAACCAGCTCTTCTGCAGGATCAACAATCAGGTTGACCCGTCCGGCACCTTCATGCCCGTATGTCCCCGGGGTAACGATGCTTCTGTATTCCAGTGACCAGCCAAGACCGTGTTTCTTGTCATCCTGGTGCACCTCCCAGGCATCCGCGGGTACATTTTTGAGGTGGCTGGATATCATCGTTTCCACCGATTTCCTGCTGACAATACGGACACCGTCCAGTTGTCCGTTATTCAGCATCATCTGCCCGAACCGGAAGAGATCATTGAGTGTGGAATAAAGACCGCCCCCCGCATTAAAAAGCTCCTTTTGTTCCCGGATCGTTTTATCCGGTTCTTTTGTAAAACAGACCCTGTCCCTTTTTTCCGGGGGTACGATAAAATGGGAATCCGTCATTCCCAGGGGATCGAGGATATTCTTTTGGATATAGTCTTCATACTCCATATTGGAAACTCTTTTAATAACCTCGCCCAGCATGATCATTCCGCGGGTGGAGTACGCCCAGCGTTCACCCGGTTTAGAATGAACAGCCCCGCTTAAGGTGTATCTGATAAGGGCATCCATATCCTTGAATACATTCTTGTAAACAGGATACGGTTCAAGGTAAAACCCCGGGTCGGGAGCCAGGCCTGATGTATGGGTAAGCAGGTGGAATATACTTATTTTCCGGTGCATATCCGTGTCAAATTCCTTTATAAAATCACTTACCGGTTGGTCAAGGGTCAGTTTTCCCTTTTCCGCAAGCTGGAGGATGCCAACCGCGGTAAAAACCTTTGTTGTCGACGCAATCAGCCTGATAGAATCGGGTCTGAAAGGTGTATCCGGGCCATAAGGGAGGAGCCTTCCCATCGATTTGTGGGCAAAAATTTTTCCATACCGGGCAAGCAGGTAACTTGCACATTGCAGTTTCTCTTCTTTTATAAGCCCGGTAAAAAAGGTATCAAGCCTTTCAATGTTGGGCGGATAATACCCGGCCTCTTTGGGTGTTGCGCCGGTTTCGCCTGTCAGGATAGTACTATCACTCATAAGCCTTTTATCTCCTCCGCTTTCCGGTAGATTTCTTCCTTTTCACTATAGGGTTATTTGAAAAGAAAATCAAGCCACCCTGCTCATTCAAGTTATAAAAAGTACCCTGAATCTCGGTCCGGTAATCGTCAGCTTGTGGGAGATTGTGGCGCTGGCGCCACAATTAAGGAATCTGCACCTGGAAAAATAAAATTTGATACTTAACGGGGTTGTCTAAAAAGTCAAATTTTTTAAAAATTGATCCATATATAGTGGTGTTTATAAATATTTTCCTCATAAAACACCACTA
>JAFGQK010000195.1 GCA_016935735.1 Spirochaetales bacterium
AGTGAATATAGCGGTTTATTTGACCTGGTAGCCAACGTCCGGCTATTAACTCCCCAATCTTTGTTAAAAAACAAGGACGGGGGAGTTAATAGCATAACGAAGGCTTAAGCCCACAACCCAATCAACAAGCTTTCCAGGTTTTTTTTATTATACTGGTCTCATTAACCTGGCGGCCAACGTTTATCTATTTTGCTTAAAATCTTGTTATTTTGATAAGATTTTAAGCAAAATAGCATATAAAGAAACAAATACCCACGGGGGGGATGGTGACCAACAGGTAAAAATAAATTCCGATATTTTGTTATTAAATTTACAGATAAATTACTGAAAAATTATATTGATTGGTTAAGTAGTATTGTTGTATATTATTATTATAAAGAAAGTGTTCAGATATTGAATTTGGGACAAAGGAAGAAGCTATGGAAGAGCTAGAAGTAATAGAGGATATTGATGAAATTTTAAGTGAAAAGCACAAGATTAACCTCTCGATTCTGAATGAACAGGGTGCAAGGCATTGGATGACTATATTTTCTCAAAGCCCGGTTCCCCTTCTTATTTTAGACCCGGACCTCCATATTATCTGGGCAAATGCAAAATTTTCAAGACTTTTCGGCACAGAAAAGGATTTTACAGGGGTAAAACTGGAAAAAATATTCTTTAATTCACGGAAGGATTCGGAAAAACTCACTGAACTCCGCCATTGTATTAAATCATCTAAAAACAGTTACTTCTGGCAGGGCAAAGTCGAAAAAAAAGATACAGGGAGTCTTTCGATTATCTCCAATATGCTTATACTACCCGTATTTAAAACTCTCGGGGAAATATCTCCACCAATTGCTTATGCCTGTATTTTTGATAATATCAGCGAGGAATACAAAGAAATCCTCAAGATCACCTTTATGAGTCTTTTAGAGGCATCAAAACTTAAAGATAATGATACAGGAAAGCATATTAACAGGGTAAATACTTATTCAAAAGTACTTGCTGTTACCCTTTATGGTGATCCTAACTATGAACAGGTAAACCAGGATTTTATCGAAGATATCAATTTCCTTGCCGGCATGCACGATGTTGGTAAAATCGGTACACCGGATGACATTCTTAATAAACCCGGTTCATTGAATGAATGGGAATGGGAAATCATGAAAGAACATACAAAGAATGGAGCATTTATTTTAAGTACCTATCCCAATCCAATGGCAAAAGAAATAGCACTTTACCACCATGAACACTGGGACGGATCAGGGTATCCATACGGATGGATGAAGGAAATGATCCCTCTTTCTGCAAGAATTGTTGCTATTACGGATTATTACGATTCCCTGCGAATGGACAGGACTTATAAGAAAGTATTCACTCATGAACAGGCAGTACAGAAAATGATCGAAGAAAAAGGAAAGCATTTTGATCCTTTTCTTATTGAACGGTTCCTTTTAATTGAAAGGGAATTCGAGAAAATAAATAATGAACTGAAAGACTAAAATAAAAACTCATATGCAACAGAGAGGATACATTCACCAGTATCCTGGTATGTACTGTTAGAAAACGCTTTTTCACCGGATATACTTATCACACAACGGTTATTCTTTAAAAAGTCAATCCCCACATCAACCTGGAGTCCTGTTGAAAAAATCCATTCTTTTTGCTCAAGTATCGTATCATTTTCCACTGCATTATGCCTTTTTAACGTAAGCACCAGGGGAATATAAAAAGTACATGTTATCTTTTCTCCAATAAAGGTGGAATATTCAATATCCATATAAAATTTGATAAAATCATATAAAGGAAGAGGGTCAACCACACCTTCCAATTCTGATTCATAATCAGAATCATACCAGGTAAATATAAATGTTGAAGTTAAAGTAAATGGCTTTGGCGGGTACCAGGAAAACTGTACTTCCGGTGAAAAATAGAGTTCATTATTTTCAGAATAAATAACTGTTTTTCCTGCAGAGAATTCAAGAGTCATGATATAGTATGTTAAAAAAGGGAATATGTACCCGCATTTTCCTTTCAGGAAAATGCCATCGTCTTCCCAGCTTAAGCCCGGGCTAATAAATAATGATGAAGTCCCTATATCATAAGAAAAATAGAGTTCGCCAGAATTCTCCCAAACATGTGGAGCAGAGAAATCATGGGAAAAGAACTGTTCTCCCTTGAATTTTAAAGAAGGTTTTAAAAGATACGTATTACCTCGAAAGGAAATATCCAGGGAATAATTATAAAGATAATGCCATTCTGCATCCAGATATCGGTAATTAATAAATCCTCCAAGAGAAGAAAACAGGCTTATTGTATTGGTAAATGAATGAAAGATATCAAGACCGGCAAGAAATCCCATGTCTGGTTTAAAAACCTCGGGCTCTTCAATGGAATAAGCTCCACCAAGGTTAAAAGATAATGCCCCCTGGGAAAAAGCATTTAGTGTAATGAAAAAAGACATGGGTATAAAAAGCAGTTTTCTCATTACCTTTTCCTTCCCCGGCGGATGATTTCCTGTTCAATTTGAACCAACCCGCCTCCCCGTTGTAATTCCTCTATGACAATACTTGTAATTATCGAGTAATTCAAGTTATAGGTTCTTCCTTTTACGAAAATTGATGCAAGTGTCCCGTACGATTCGGGTGACAGGGAACTTTTTATAAGGGCGATTCCGATCCCGGCAATCTCCTCATCTTTCAGATTGTTCAATCCGGGGATTTTTATAAGTCCATGCAATACAAGAAATATAGTTTTATCCGGTTTTTCTTCATTCACCGCAAGGGTAAAAAGCGATGACATACTTTGAACAGAAATACCGCCCCTGTTCAAAATGGAAAGTTGATGCATCAGATCCTCCAGTAGCGTTTTTTGTTTATCCTTTTCCTCTGCTGGATCACCGGCTTTAAATCCGGAAAAGAAATAAACCTGTCTTTGTTCGTAACATAAGGCATTAATAGTATTAATCATGGTCATAATTTCAGCCAGGCGATTTGTCTCTTCCTTAAGTGCCATAAGAAGCCTGTTTGCCGGAACATTCTTGGATGCCCCTTCCTGAAGCCGTTCAAATAAAATCTTAAGGGGAAGTGACTTTGTATATGCAGATGAAAAAAGGACAAGAAGTTCAGCCTTAATCGAAACATACTTTGCAGAGCCAGGCTGCCTGTCAAACCAGTTATCAAGAGATTGTTCAACTGTATCTGGTTGAGCATCAACTATGAAGGAAAAAATCAATAATATGAAAATACAGGCAACTCTTTTAAAATTCATGACTAAACTCAAAAGCACACTTTAAAAATCTCATTTACTGTACCTGATTATAATATTGGCTGCCAGGTTAATTAACCTGTGACATAAATAATTACCTGGATAGTTGTGACACCGGGTTTTAAATTCAGCCAACATTATGGTTTAGGTGTTTTTTCGGGTTTAGGTGTTTTCTCCGGCTTCGGTGTTTTTTCAAGTTTTTCTTTATCTTTCTTTTCCTTATCCTTCAGGAAATCGGCTGGTTCATCTTTATCTGCTTTCAGACTTTTATCCTCTTTTACCTCTTTCACCGCTATTTGTTCCCAATCCTCTCCCGTTTTGAATATCTGCTCAATCTGTATCAATACCAGGGCAATAGAGGTCCCTCTTTTTATTGCCCTATCTGTACATAGTGCAACACGATAGGTTAATGCGGCTGCCTTGCCTGGATCTTCCGGCAGGTAATCTGTATTAATTGTATTTAATACAACCTGTATTGACTTATCTAATAATTTGGAATGTACAACTAAATTTTCAAACTGGTTTGAGAAGTCTGCAAGCCAATCAGTATCCCTGTCTGAAAAAACATTATCAGGCAATGTATATGTACTCCCACTCCCTGCAAAGAGGATGAGTGTACATATAAAAAAGAAAAATAAAATGAGTAATTGCTTCATCTGTTTCCCCCTAAAGCTTTAAGATCGAGCTTTCACCTCCAAAACCGTCATCAACATTAAGAAGAGAATCAGGATCGGTAATCCACTCCTCTCCATTAATGACATAATTATAGGTATATACTTGTCCCTTTTTTAATTCCACTTTTATTTCCCAGATACCATTTTCCTTTACCATTTTCGCTGTATCAGGATTCCAATTATTAAAATTCCCTACAAGAGAAACTGATTCTGCTTCTGGCGCAGCCAGGGAAAATGATACAAGAATGATATCCTTATTAAGTCCGGGTATTCCTGTAAAGATTAAAAGCAACAGGGTGACAATAAGGAAAAGAATACCCGTACCATAAGCAATAATATGTACCTGCCATGCAGACTTTCTCTCTCTGCCTTTTTTCTCCTGATGAGAAAGTGTAGAAGAGTATGTATTCATATCCCTTTTCTCTACGGGATTTCCAATTCTCTTTATTATAGTCTTTCTCCTTTAAAAAAATTGAAATTTTGCTTTTCTTTTATTAAATTAATACTTCTATTTATAATATACTATTATTACAATATAAGTTTCAACTTTTTTTATACACTTATTTGTAAAAAACAGGGCTAAAATAAAACAGTTTGATTTAAATGCAATTATCATGATAAATTTAATAATAAGAACATATAAACGGTAAGATTATAAAATTTTATTAAAAAAATCAGAAATAATCGAATGGAGAGTTTGAAAAATCGTATTCATCTTTTTCTGTAAAACAAGAGAAACGGAATTCGAAAGGTAATCATTCATGTCATTATTCCAGCCGGGAGATTCATTACCCCCTACTTCTATGCCTGCAAGGAAAAAATGCTGGGGGATTGGGATTCCTAATTGTTTTCCCGAGGAAATGGCCTCACTTAAGTTCATTCCATGAATATAAAACGATGCTAAATGGTCACATATATCATTTATATCAAAAATAAGAATTTCCCCTACTTCCTGCCCTGCCAGTACTTCATCAATGAGTAATACATCGGAATACCTGGAAATTTCAATTATAATCTCAAGGGGTGTACCGATAAGCTCTTTAATAACAGCATCCTTGCTTTCTGAAAACTCCTTTTCCAGTTGTTTTCCAATAAGATAGCCGATACAACTATCGGCGGCAAGAAGAGGATTTCCAGGGTACCCGATTAACGTCGTTATTTGTTGATCCGTTTTCAACTCCTTTAATGTTAATTTCCGGGGTTGTCTATAAAACCTGTTCTTCACCCCGGTTTTTTTGACAGCCCCCCTCATCATCGTTTTATCAAAAGTATCACTCCCTATGATGAATCACCTGGACACTTTTTTTAACCGGTCCTGTAATTATACCGGGCTTCCCTCCCGTATCGCATGATTCTTCATTCTACTTAATCTGCCTGCAATTTCTCCTGTTAACATTGAAATATCTTTCATATCCAGGAAGTTGATAATATCGTTTTTAAAAAGCACGTGAGCTTCACCAGGGAATTCTTCATCAGACAGATAAAGAATGATAAGGATCTCCACACAGGGAAAAATCCTGATTCGTACAGAAACATCACCATGAGATGCTTTTCTGCCACCAAGCAATGCTGATATGGCAACTATCCTTTCCGGATTATCCCCGAACTCCCTTGCGATCCGTTCCGGTCCCTGCTTGCAGAATGCCTTGTAATAGAACATCCCGCCAGGCAGATCATTATATCCGACAAACTCGCCGGTTGTTTTTTCAATACCTGTTGATGTAAGGTAATGAAGAATGATGAGTTGTGAAACAGGTGAAAGTGTTGATGGAAAGAATTCGGCTGCGGGGAGTGAAATCCTGTATATCTCATTAAAGTATTCGACATCTACGCCTTCTTCCGTTTCCTTTGCCCCGCACCGGGCACATATTTCCTCACTCTTCATACTGCGAAAAAGATCTCTGGCTTTTTCAAAGGCTTTATCCTGGTTATATCCCATCTCTCCCTCCATACCTGAACACTGAAAAAATCCAGCTACCGGTATTTAAACTGCTGCTTTATTTTTTGCTGCCTGGATGGTGTTGTATAAAAGCATTGTAATGGTCATGGGTCCCACCCCACCAGGTACCGGCGAAATGGCTTTACACTTTTTTGATACTTCATCATACTTTACATCCCCGACAAGCCTGTATCCCTTTCCCGAGGAGGGATCATCCACCCGGTTTACACCGACATCAATAACGACAGCGCCCTCTTTCACCATATCCGCTGTAATCATCTCTGGCATTCCGATTGCCGCAATAAGGATATCTGCCTGTGTTGTCAACTGCGCAAGGTTCTTTGTCCGTGAATGACATACAGTGACTGTTGCATTTGCATTTTCCTGTTTCTGAAGAAGAATGTTCGCTACCGGTTTTCCAACAATATTACTCCGGCCTACAACAACAACATGAGCCCCGGAAACCGGGATACCCGCATGAACGAGCATTTTCTGTACGCCATAAGGAGTACAGGGTTTAAATCCGTCAAGCCCGATAAGGAGTTTACCCATATTAACAGGATGAAATCCATCAACATCCTTTTCCGGGAGTATGGAATTTATTACCTTTTGCTCATCAATATGTGAAGGAAGCGGCAGCTGGACAAGGATACCGTGTATCCTGTCATCCCTGTTCAATTCATCAATCTTTTTAAGCACATCCGCTTCTTTTGTATCCGCAGGCATTGTATGCTGTTCTGAGTAAATACCGATCTTGTGGCAGGCTTTATTCTTCATCCGGACATATACCTGGGAAGCGGGGTTTTCACCAACTAAAACCACTGCAAGCCCTGGTGTTATACCATACTGATTTTTTAATGTTTCTATTTCTTTTGAAAGTTCTGCCTGGATCTCCTCGGATATTTTTTGTCCATCTATAATTTTAGCTGACATTTATTACTCCTTGCATATCATAACTTTAAAAAAATCCTTTAATCTAATATTATAATATCACTACCGAAAGTCAAGAATACTTTTTTTTTTATCACTCTTTTAACAATAAAAAAGGAGGAAAAAAAAGTCCGTTTTCTTGTCCATAAAGGTATTGTACAGATTGAAATTTGACGGATAAAATAGGTGGAGAAATCTCCCACCCAGAAGGGGAATATATGAATTCCTGGAACGCATTTCCATTAAAAACAGGAGGAAATGAGGGATATCTATGATAAAAAAACTTAAAGCAGCAGAAATAAATACTATGAGGATGATAATTCCTGCTGTTATCATCATGTTTATAGCTTCTCTCGGGAATGTCCTGACCCTTGTTGTATTAAAAAATCCTGTTGTTGCCTTTTTCTGGTATCACCTTTTTATCTGCCTGATCCTTCCTGTTCTGGATAATTTTATATTGAGAAAACGCGGGTTAAAGGCTTATTTTCAACTGATTGGCCTGGTACAATCAGCCAGGGCAAAGTATCTCATTTTATCTTTTATAACAGGTGTTCTGGCAATCATACTTACCTTCATCAGTTTTTACTTATGCCGGGATTACTTATTATATATAACGACACTGGATTTTCCTTTGTTACTGGTTATTGCCGGTTCAATTTATACCGTTTTCTTGAATGGTTTTTTAGAGGAGATATTCTGGAGAGGATATATACACAGTAAATGTCTTCCTGTTAAAAACAGAATAGCTGTAATTCTGCTAAACTCTTTTTTCTTTGCAAGCTTTCATGCATTTATCATTTTTGACTTTTTAAAGGTGACATTGATTTCGTTTATCATTACCGGCTTTATTTTTCTGGCAGGTATTCTATTGAATTTTTTCCGGGAAAAATCATTATCAATCATACCACCGGTGATCTTGCATGTTTTACTCTCCATCGGATATACGCTTGTTTTCTTATTCCTGTATTTTTCATAGAATGATAGTATCCTTTTTCATATGCCAAATTACTGGAATTTTATCCGGTGAATGGAGTATAATTAAAAAGAAGAAGAAATGTAAAAACGACAAATAACATAAATACAGAAAAGCGGGAGGATAGGGGAATATGGGCATTCCTGTAAACAGGATTGAAAGAGAGTTCATTTTAAAATCTTTAAAGGAGGGAAGAGTATCACTCAGTGTTCTTGGTAATAAATGGGAATTGCAGAGCCGGCTTATTCAATATAACAACATGGAATTACAATGCGAGATTCTTCATGGCGACACAAAACTTTGCAGGGAAAAGGATGATGTAGAGGTTTTTTTCAGTCTCCAGAATAATCATTTTACATTTAATACACAGATCCGCAGCAGGACAGGCAATCTGCTGTTTTTACTTCAACCGGAAGAACTCTACAAAGATGCAAACAGGGGATACCGCAGGGTGAAAGTGTATGAGGAAACGAATATCTCCATTCTTTTAAAACAACAGCAATTGAAATTGAATTTCCCAAGAACCAGCGTAAAATATCCGGGAGCAATACCTGTTCTGTCAGACGATTTTGATCAATCCTCCATTTCACGGCTTCTCCAGTCTTTTAAAGAAAAAATGATACAGAGTGTTTCAGAACACAGAATACAGATAATGCGTGACCGTTTGCCCGAAAATTATGAAGAACAGCTTATGGTGGAAACAGGCAAGATTATCTGGATTCCTTCCACGGAAAAAGATATTCCGGCTATTGCCCCATTTCCCCGTGATCTTGTTCTGACAAAAGACGATTTTATCAAATACGAAGAAGCCCAGAATATACCTGATTATAATAGAGAGAAACGAATAAAGAATTTTATATTTCAAAAAAAGATTAAGGGAATTCATTCCGAAGTATACTGTCCGGTATTTTATTTAAACTATTTTGTGGGATATATCTATGTATGCAATAAAGATGATCTGAAACGCGAGATTTCCAGGGAACTTATTGAATATATCGATCAATTTTCCAGGGTGCTAAGTCACTCGCTTAAAGAAAACGGATATTTTAAAACAAAAACAGATGTTGTAGAGGCGACATATAATGCCCCTGTTATCGATATAAGTGCATCCGGACTTCTTTTTTCCCACACTTCTTATGAACTGGAAAAAGAGCTTGACATATTCAAGGAACTTTCTGTAAATTTCACTATTAATGGGAAAAAACTTCATCTGGATTCATGGGTTATCCGTAAATTCAAGGATAAGAACCGGTTTTATTTTGGCATACAATTCAGGAAAATAAATCCGGATGATTTCTGTTATCTTTATGAACGGCTTTACAATAAACCCTTCCAGCCCCAGGGAAAATATATTTGGTAGGAGGCAATAAAAAAATGATTATTCATCCTCAAAGCAGACTTCTCTTTATCGGCGACTCGATTACTGATTGCGGACGTGAATACCCCATCGCAGATACGGAATGCGGGTTACTCGGTAATGGATATGTAAGTCTTGTTAATGCATTTCTGAATGCTACATGCCCGGCAGAATGCATCCGTATCATCAATATGGGTATCAGCGGAAATACTGTCCGGGACCTGGATAACCGGTGGCAAACCGATGTCCTGGATATAAAACCGGACTGGCTTTCCATCATGATCGGTATCAATGATGTCTGGCGTCAATTCGATTCCTGGCTTCAGCCTGAACGGCATGTACTGATTGATGAATATTCGTCTACCCTGGAAAGACTTGTCCGTACCACCAGGCCTCTTTTAAAAGGATTGATCTTAATGACTCCTTACTTTATTGAACCGAACACCTCGGATCCGATGCGGGTAAAAATGGACCAGTACGGAAATGTAATCCGCGACCTGGCTAAAGAATATCAGGTACTCTTCGTGGATACCCAGGCTGCCATGGATACAGTATTAAAGGATCTTCCTTCCATGTACCTTGCACAGGACAGGGTGCACCCGAACCTTATCGGCCATATGATCCTGGCCCGCGCTTTTCTTAAGGCAATCGAGTATTCATTTTAACCGGCGGCGAGATCCACCTTATTAATAACCACAATTGAGGCTCAACGAATGTTAAGCACTTCGAGCCCTTTGCTTTTCAGATATTCCTTTACCTGTCCTATACTGAATGTCCGGAAATGAAAAACAGAGGCAGCCAGCAGAATGTCTGCTCCTCCCTTTACCACCCCGTCATAAAAGTGTTCAAGTTCTCCTGCGCCCCCGGAGGCGATAACAGGAACAGAAACAGCATCGGAAATTGCCCTGGTAAAGTCCAGGTCATATCCTTCCAGGGTTCCGTCCCCATCCATACTGGTGGGCAGGATCATTCCCGCACCGTATTCTTCACATTGTTTTGCCCAGAGAACTGCATCGATTCCGACAGGAATTGTCCCGCCGGAGACAACAACCTCGAATCCGCTGGGCATGCTGTCATTTCTTTTTCCGTCAATCGCTATAATAATTTTGTCCGGTCCTTTTGCTTTTACTGCCTGTTTGATTAAGTCGGGATTCTTCACTGCTGCACTGTTCATGGATACCCTGTCTGCGCCTGCTTCAAGTACCTGCTCAATATCTGAAAGGCTCCCTATACCGCCGCCGACAGTCAATGGAATTGAGATCACCTTTGATACATTGTTTACCCATTCAAGACGGGTTTTCCTGTTCTCTACTGTTGCAGCAATATCAAGCATCGCAAGTTCATCGGCACCTTCATCCTGATAGAATTTTGCATTTGCCTCCGGATCACCGGCATCCCGGAGATTCACAAAATTAATGCCCTTTACCACCCTGCCATTTTTCATATCAAGACAGGGCATTATTTTGATAACCGCCATACAATCCTCCTTGCTTTTTCTTACCATTATTATTCTCTATATGTCAAATTAATTTTTATAATATCTTTAATTCTCAATTATAAAATGACGGATTTTACCCCTGTATTACTATGGGCGAAAATCCTGGTATTATTCCAGGATTTTCTGACCCAGCGGCAATTGCCGTAATACGTGCGTTGGCCGCCAGGTTAATGAGACCAGTATAATAAAAGAACCTGGATAACTTGTTAATTGAGTTGTGGGCTTAAGCTTTCGTTATGGTTTTATATGTATGTTTTATCCCGCTTCATTTCCTGCTTTTCTTATTTTTGGGTAAACTTTTTTTCTGTTGACAAACTTACAACTTCTACCCGAACATTGTGGCGGTGCGATATCAAAAGCACTGCACGGATATCAAGTGAGTCCGGACAGGCAAATACGTGGGTTTGTGTACATGATGAATGCCGTGTTTATCTTGTTTCTCCTATTTCAATGTGTTATACTTATTCATCAGGTAGTATATGAAAAAAGAGTCAATAGAAATCGAGACACCGGAGAAGATTATTTTTACTTATAATATATCAAGTACAGGTACAAGAATCTTTGCCTATACAATCGATGTGATTATCCAGATTGTGGTAGTGGTTCTTCTCATTCTATTGGTCTCTTCAACAGGGCTATTTTCATTTTCCCTGTCTTCCGATGGATTTTCCCGGGAATTAAACGGACTGCTTATTGCTTTTGCTTTTTTACTTTATTTTTTTATTCAATGGGGATATTTTATCGTATTCGAAGTGATTATGGAAGGACAATCCCCGGGAAAAAAAATCATGAAAATACGGGTTATCAGGACAAATGGGGAACCCCTTGATCTCCCGACAATCATCCTCCGGAACCTGCTCAGGGCAGTTGATGCATTCCCGTTTTATCACCTGGTTGGGGGGCTGGTATCAATTGTTGATTCCAGGTCAAGAAGAATCGGAGATATTGTGTCTGATACAATTGTAGTAAAGGAGATGATCTTTAACCTTAAAGAGCCGAATTCTTTTACTGTTTTCCTTACATCCGGCAAAGAGGGTGCCTTTTCTTTTTTCAATAAAAAACTTAATGAAGAAGATCTTTATATTTTAAGACGTTTTCTTAATGAAAAAGGACATCTTTCAAAAGAAAAGCAGGATGAAATTGCTTTAAAGCTTGCACAAAGTATAAAGAAACGGTTACAAATACAGGAAGAGATTGAAAACCCACTGGTTTTTATAGAAAGGGTATACAGGGGACATATCGATGAAAACAAAGAGTGAATTATTTGTAGAGCAGCGAAAACCACAGTGGAAATCATTAAGGAATATTCTTCTTATTATAAGAAAAGGCTCCTACAAAGCTCTGGCAGACGATCAGATCAGTGAATTCCCAAGACTTTACCGGCAAATCTGTACGGATCTGGCGGAAGCAAAGATGCTCAAACTTTCCCCTGATGTGATTAATTACCTGAATAATCTTGTAGGTCAGGCACACCGGTATCTGTATGGACTGCCTATGATCCCGGGCTCCCAGGTAAAACATTTTTTTACTTATGATCTTCCCGGTATTCTCACAAACTGCGGAAAGTATGTGTGCGCTTCTGCTATTCTGTTTTTACTCCCAACAATAGTCAGTTATGTGGTGATATACCGGGAGCCCGGTTACGCACGGTTTGTGATGCCGGAGATCGTACTGGAACAAATGGAGGCGAGTTATCAATCCGAGATTAATAGCAGTGCAGGACCCGGGACAGGGGCATATAAAGCTTCTTTTTATATTCAACATAATACCACCATTGCCTTTTTTAGTTTTGCAGCCGGTGTACTTCTGGGAATCGGAACAATATTCTTTTTAGTCTATAATGGCATTGCCATCGGTACGATTGCAGGATATATCAATGCACTGGGATATGGTGCAAATTTCTGGAATTTTGTCTGTGCTCATTCTGTAATGGAACTTACAGGACTCATTATTGCCGGGGCAGCCGGACTATTACTCGGGTTTTCAATCATTAAAGCGAATAAATATTATAGAAGAGAGTGGCTGAAACTCCAGAAGGTACGAATTCTTACTCTTTTATGCCCAAGTGTCTTTCTTCTTGCTATTGCTGCAATAATAGAAGGGAATATCTCTCCCACAAATTTGCCCTTTGGCATAAAAGTAATCGTTGCAATTGCTTCTGCTTGTGCTCTCCTCTACTATTTTGTGATAATGCCCCGGTCCCATAAGGAAAACAACTTTTAAGAAATGAAGAATAGACCATTTTTTGTTATTATTTTTATTATACTCATCCTGTTCAGTTCTTTCCCTGCCCTGGGGCAGCCGGATGCTTTAAAGGTGAAAGAAGAAGTGAATAAACTCGCCCGGGAACTGAATCTGGTTCCAAAAGAATATAAAAGTAATCCTTTTACACAGTTTTTCGTGGGAATAATCAAAGGGTTGATGAAAATTATATCGTTCCTGAGAAAGCTGGGTCCTGTCATCACCATACCAATTATTCTCCTTATTATATTTATTGCAGGTTTTATCGGTTTACGCTTTTTTTCCATATTCCGTAAGGAAAGAGATAGAAAAAGACAATCACCGGGCCTGGATGGAAGAGCAGGGGAAACAATGCATCTGTATGTACAGGAAGCAGAGGATCTTGCAAAGAATAATAAATATGGCGAGGCCCTGGTTCTTTTGCACAGGGGGAGTATTCACTATTTACAATATAAAAAGATCCTGCTGGCTGTTGAATACCATACGAATAATGAAATACGTAAAGAATTACAGCGTAATAAAGAGTACTTTGATATATACTACAAACCATTCAGTACCCTGGCCGTGATTGCAGAACGAAAAACTTTCAGGGCAGATGTCATATCACCCGAGATGTTTAGAGAATCACTTGAAATGTATAAGAAGAATTTTTTATGCTGAAAAAGATTAAACAATTCATTAATATACGGATCATTATCTTTATTATTGCATCTCTCTGCATTGCTTTATACACCATCTTAATGATTTCCGGGTATTCCGGTATGGAAGAAGCCGGACAGACAACCCGGAATAAAGCTGCAGGTGGTTATTATATCTTTTATCATCTTCTTAAGCGACTCGGCTATAAAATACAATACTGGGACATCTATTCCGGTTTCAGACAGGATACTGTACTTTTCTATTTCAATTATAAGGAAAATCAATCAAAGGATTTTGAGGAGATCAGGGATTGGGTTGCACGGGGAAATATTCTTTTTCTTTGCGGTATATATTCGGATACCGATCCTTTTTTTAATAATATGATTGTTCATGGGGAAATGAAGAACATTGATGTGCATAATTCCCTAAAAGATGATATAGATGAGTTTTCCTATAAAAGCAATGCTTATTTTGATAAAGAAAGCAAAGGTGAAATATTACTCGGTAATTCTCAAGGCTCTCTTCTTCTACGTCATAAGTATGAACAGGGAACAGTATACCTTTTCTCTGACAGCCTCTTTTTATCCAATAACTCCCTCGTTCATGAAAATAATTCGATATTTCTTAATAACCTGTTAAAAGAATATTATGCAACCCCTGTTTTTGTCCATGAAACGGAAACACCAGGAACTGCAAGCCCGGTCGCTTTGCTTTTTAAGGGGAAACTTTTTTATCTTACCATTCACCTTTTTCTTATGGGGGTTGTTTTTTTATTTATTAATGGAATACGGTTCGGGAATCCGGTCAAGGTGAATCCCCTTTCACGCAGAACATTACAGGAACATCTGAACGCTGTGGGGTATTTTTATCTTAAATCAAATGCTTTCAATCTGGCAGATACTTATGGATTAAAGTATTTTGTATACCAGGTAAAAAAAATCCTGGGTATAAAAAAGAGAATTTCAAACGAGGAGATTATTCAGGCAATAAAAAAATATGATTTCATAGTTGAAACAGAAGAGGATATTGCGGTATTGTTTCGCCGTACGGTTATTAACCGTACGGTTATTAAATCAGAAAAAACCCTGCTTAAGAAAAAAAAGAAGAGGGATGAAATTCTGGAACGGCTTAAACAGGTAAAAAGACGGAAAAAATGAGAAGCTGGAAGCCGGAAAGATTTATTAACTCTGAAAAGGATATTTTAAAAGAGGAGTCAATATGGGGAAAAAATTAACAATTGAAGATGTCCATAACATGTATCAAAGGATAAAGGAAGAACTATCGAAAGTGATCGTAGGGCAGACTGATGTTGTGGAACACACCATTATCGCCCTCTTTTCAGGCGGTCATATCCTTATTGAAGGAGTACCCGGGTTGGGAAAAACCCTGCTGGCCAGTTCCTTGAGTCATATCATCGGATGTGAGTTTAAAAGAATTCAGTTCACACCGGATCTCATGCCATCTGATATCATCGGCACCACGGTATATAATGTGGAGGATCATTCTTTTCAAGTAAAGAAGGGTCCTGTTTTTACCCATATCCTCCTTGCGGATGAAATAAACAGGTCACCGGCAAAAACCCAGTCCGCACTTCTGGAAGCAATGCAGGAACAGCAGGTGACGATCGATGGTACTATCTATCCCCTGGATAATTTCTTTATCTGCTTTGCCACCCAGAATCCGATTGAAATGGAAGGCACCTACCCTTTACCGGAAGCCCAGATCGACCGATTTTTAATGAAAGTTCTTATTTTATACCCGCAGTTGGAAGATGAAAACCGGATCTTAAGAAATTACCGGGAAGGTTTTCAGGCCGAACATCCCGAAACAGCAGGAATAAAAAAGATACTGGATGTTAAAGCGATTACACAAATACAGAACACCATAAATAACGTTGTTGTTGATGATAAAATAATCGATTACATTACCCGGATTGTATCAGTCACCCGGGACTATTCGGGGATATCAATCGGTGCATCGCCGCGGGGAAGTGTCGCACTTTTTAAAACCGCCCGGGTAAAAGCGATTACCGAGGGAAGAGACTTTGTAAACCCGGATGATATAAAAAACCTTGTCTGCCCGGTACTCCGGCACAGGCTTATCCTCGAGGCGGAATCGGAAATTGAAGGAATCACGGCAGACGAATTCCTTCATAAGATTATTAATGAAATCGAGGTACCGCGATGATTCCGGTACCCGAGTCAAGGCTGCTGCTGCTTCTCTGTATTCCTCTCGTCTGTATGGTAATCGGGTATTTTCAACCTTTTTTTCTTATTATTGGGAGTCTGCTAGACATTATCATCCTTTTTTACTCTTTTTTTGATGTATTTACTACAATCAGTACAAAAGATTTTTCACTTGATGTCCGCACCCCGCGTATTTTTTCAATTGGTAGAAAAAACAATATTTATGTGAATCTTTTAAGCAGGTGCAGAATCCCCCTGGATATGAAAATCAAAATACAGATTCCACAATTCTGGACGGATTTTACAGAGAATGAGACACTGATTCTTAACCCGGGAGAAAAAAAAGAGTTAATCCTTACCTTCCAGCCCCAGCGCAGGGGTGTGTATAACATTGACTATTGTTATGTAAAGTACAAAACCCGCGGGAAAGTATTTTCTATCCGGGAAAAGATCAAGGTAAACCTCGTGGTGGAGGTATTTCCCGATATTAAAGAATTGAATTATTTTGTCCAACTTGTGAGAAAAAACAAACTCTACGAGATAGGAATTCATAAAAACCGCTTACAGGGAAGCGGTACTGAACTGGAATATTTAAGGGAATACCATAAGGATGATGATTCAAAGAGAATCGAATGGAAGGCGACAACACGAATCAACAAACCTGTTACAAAGGTTTTTCAGATGGAGACGAGTAATCTTATTACCCTGGTTCTTGACTGCGGCAGACTCATGACAGCAGAAGCAGAAGGATTAAGCGCACTGGATTATTCAATTAATGCACTCTTAATCCTTGCCCATATTATTATACAGATGGGAGATATGCTCGGTATTATTGCATTTTCTGACAGAATCATCGGAGAACTCCCTCCCCAGAAAGGGAAGAATTCCATAAATAAGGTAAGTCATTTTGTCACAAAGCTGAAACCGGAGTTTGTTGAATCAAATTACAGACTCATCCTCTCGTACCTTCGAACAAGAATCAAAAAACGGTCATTGATTATCTTTTTTTCCGATATGATTGATGATATTAATTATTCCCTGTTCAGTAATTCCTTTTCTTTTCTGAATAAAAGACATATCACACTTTTTATTCTTTTAAGGGATACCATTCTCATGAAAAATGCGGAAAATGCCCCTGATTCAATCCTGGATTTGTTTGTTTCCACTTCTGCCACAGAAATGTTTATGCGCAGAAAAGAAGCCATTGCAAAACTGAAACACAGCGGTATTTCCGTTCTGGATGTCCTCCCCACACAGGTAACCCCCGGATTGGTGGATAAGTACCTCGAGATCAAGGCGAGGAACTATATTTAGAGGAATCCCACCTTAACTTTAATGATAATTGGGATTCAATAGAGAGAGAAATGAGGAAGAAGAGGAAGAATCGGCTCGATTTTCGTTAGGCTCCAATTGTAATTCATTAATGTGGAGATCAAGAATCAGAGAAATCAAGGTAATAAAAAAATGGAGGGTGTAAGGATTTGATGGTTAATAAAGCAAGAAGACTGGCAACGTTCATATGTTTTTTCATGATACCCGTTTTACTCGCATCATTCTCCCCATTGCCAAAGGGAAATGGGAAGAAAGTAATGGACCAGGCGGGGCGGACAGTAATTGTACCGGCTTCTCCCCGTTCTGTGGTTTCCCTGTCCCCGTCCAATACGGAAATACTTTTTGCAATTGGTGCCGGAGGGAAGGTGGTTGGTGTAACAGAATTCTGTAATTATCCGCCTGATGCTGTAAAGATTCAAAAAGTGGGCGGTTTTTCGGATGTGAATATGGAAAAGATTGCAGAGCTTTCACCTGATCTTATTTTTGCATCCCATTATCATATATCAAAGGTCGTGCCTGCCCTGGAAAATCTCGGGTTTCCTGTCCTGGTAATGAATCCGGAAACCGTTCCTTCCATATTTAAGGCCATACTGTTTATGGGTGAGGTCTGTGAAAAGGAAATAGAGGCAGGTATCCTGGTTACGAAACTGAATTCACAATACCAGGCATTATCAAAAAAAATCAGTGAAAAAGAAAGGATCTCTGTTTTCTGGGAACTGTCAGATGATTTATGGACAATAGGAAAGGGATCTTACCTGGATGACCTGATAAACAAGGCCGGGGGAAAGAATATAGCAAAAGACCTGGATGCACCATGGCTCCAATTAAGCAGTGAATTCATAATCAATGCAGATCCGGATATCATTTTTCTTGCCGACCACCCCCATGGTGCAAGGGCAGATGAAGTGGAACAACGTCCCGGGTGGGATTCTCTTTCTGCGGTAAAAAAAGGCAGGATTATCGAGATTTTCCTGGATGAAAATGATATTGTATCAAGACCCGGCCCCCGGGTTATCCAGGCTCTTGAATATATAGCAAAACATCTTTATCCGGATTTATTTTAAAAATCCAAAAATACAGGTAAAAGGAAATCCAGTGAGAAGTTCCGGCGGTGTACCCGTCAAAATCATATCCCTTATCATTGCACTCTTTATACTTTTATGCAGCATTGTTCTTTCTTCCGGAATGGGTGCTGTTCATATTCCCCCACTAAAAGTGATCTCGCTTCTGTGGCAGAAAATAACCGGCTGGAATATTCACATCGATTACCCGGAATCCTGGAACGTGATTCTGTTCAACATACGGCTTCCAAGGGTTTTGCTTGGAACACTCGTAGGAATGACCCTTGCTATTGCCGGTGTGGTCTTCCAGGCACTGTTCCGTAATCCGCTGGCAGATCCATATCTTATCGGTGTATCATCCGGGGCATCATTTGGTGCAACAATAGCGATTTATCTGGTCTGGAAGTTTTCCTGGGGAGGTTTTAATGCAATCTCCATTGCTGCTTTCTTTGGTGCACTTTTAACAATGTTTACCATTTATGGACTTTCAAGGATCGGTAAACGTACCCCGGTTACTATTTTAATCCTTGCCGGGGTTGCACTCGGTTCACTTCTCACCGCAGGTACCACCTTTTTAATGTTTACTGCCAGCGATGCATATCAGACCATTCACACCCTGGGTTGGTTGTTCGGCAGCCTTTCCTCGGCCAGATGGAGTGAGGTAACCGGCATTCTCCCCTACCTTGGTATTGGTTTTCTTTTTCTGGGTATCTTCTCGCACCGTCTTAATATCCTGCAGCTTGATGAACACCAGGCACAGGCACTGGGAATCAATGTAGAGCAGACCAAGCTTATCCTTATTTTTGTTACCACCCTTGCCACTGCTGCCGCTGTATCGGTGAGCGGTATTATCGGATTTGTCGGGCTCATCGTTCCCCATATAGTCCGTCTTATCTGGGGATCTGACCACCGGTTTCTTCTTCCAATGAGTGGTCTTGTAGGTGCGGCCGGGCTTATCCTTGCAGACAGTCTTGCACGGACTATTTTTGCACCCCGTGAATTACCTATCGGGATCGTCACCGCCCTTATCGGTGCACCTTTTTTCCTGTATCTTTTAAGAAAGCAGAAAAGGGATATCATGTAGAATGAAGGACATAATGATAAAAATAGATAAGGTGAGTTTCTCCTACGGTACACGATCTGTACTTCATAACGTGTCTCTTGATATTCATAAAGGCGAAATAGTGAGTCTTATCGGGCCAAATGGCGCCGGAAAATCGACACTCCTTCTTATTGCAATGGGACTTCTTTCCCCGCAGCAGGGGAATATCAGGGTGAATAACCGCCTGCTTAAGGAATGGTCATCCCGGGATTTTGCACAGTACTGTGCATTTGTTCCCCAGAATCCGTATTTACCGCCGGCATTCACCATATGGGAAAGCGTTCTTCTGGGCAGAACTCCGTATCTGAATTTTTTAGGACTTGCACGAAAGAAAGACAGGGAAATCGTTAAACAGGCTTTAAGATGGGTGGAGATTGAAAATCTTCTGCACCGGAAGGTATCCGAGATTTCCGGCGGCGAACGGCAGCGTGTGGTTCTGGCCAGGGCACTTGCACAGGAACCTGAATGCCTTTTCCTTGATGAACCGACCAATTCGCTTGATGTGCATCACCAGGTGACACTTCTTTCTTTTATCCACCGGCTGGCAGAAGAAAAGCAGGTTACTGTCTTTATTGTGCTTCACGACCTTAATCTTGCATCAACTTTTTCCGACCGGCTTATTCTGCTTGAAGATGGCCTGGTAGTGCTGGATGGCACCCCCGGGCAAGTCATGGGGAACGAGAAGGTGTTGTCGGTATACAGGCAGAGTATTACCGTTTTTAACAGACCGGATGAGGAATCAAGGCCTGCAGTGCTTCCGGTAAGGATGTATGATAAGTAAACGGGTTTATTTTAAAAAAAATTGAAAGGAACGAATATATGAATAAAGTAACAGCAACAATCAACTCAATTCAGGGGCTTTCAAAGGAATCCATGGAAAAGGCCCGGTCCCGGCAGAACCAACTTACAAAGCCGGCAGGAAGCCTGGGAATACTCGAAGATTTATCCGTAAAAATCGCTGGAATTACCGGTAAGCACCGTCCCCGTCTTGACCATAAAGCAGTTTTTATTTTTGCAGGCGATCATGGTGTGGTAAAAGAAGGGGTAAGCGCTTATCCGGCGGAAGTGACAGCACAGATGGTGTATAACTTCCTGAATAAAGGCGCCGCGATTAATGTACTCTCACGACATATCGGGGCCAGGGTCATTGTTGTGGATGCCGGGGTTGCAACAAACCTTACGGTGCATAATGACCTTGTCATAAGGAAGATCGGGTATGGAACAAACAACATAACAAACGACTGTGCCATGACAGAGGAACAGGCAGATGAATCCCTTATCCTGGGGATCGAGATGATTGAGCAGGAATGTAAAAAAGGACTTGATATTGCCGCATTGGGTGAGATGGGGATCGGGAATACAACACCTTCTGCGGCAATTGCATCGGTAATGACAGGACTGCCCGTGGAAAAAGTGACAGGAAAAGGTACGGGAATAAATGATAACCAGCGTGACCATAAAATCAGTATTATTAAAAAGGCTATTGATTTTCATAAACCTTATCTGTCAGATGGTCTTGCCATTCTTATGCGGCTCGGTGGATTCGAGATTGGGGCCATTGCCGGTGCTGTACTGGGGGCTGCCGCACACCATATCCCTGTTGTAATTGACGGCTTTATCTCGACCGCGGGTGCGCTTATTGCCCATTCCATCTGTCCGGGGGTTTCACCGTATATCATCGCATCCCACGTATCTGCAGAAACCGGTCATGCTGCCATGCTTTCCCAATTAAACGCAGCCCCTCTCTTTGACCTTCACATGAGACTTGGAGAAGGAACCGGTGCGGCCCTGGCGATGAATATCGCCGATGCAGCATGCAAGCTGCTCGATCAGATGGCTACATTTGAAGAGGCAGGCGTCTCGGATAAAGAGTAAAAGACCGCCTGCAGAGCAGGTGGCTTTTTCTAAATCAAAAGAATCTGAAAGGCATAGCCTTTAAATAAATATTATAAGGAGGAAATGGACCACCTCCAAAGAAGGTGGTTTCCTTTTGATAATGAAACGCACACATCCCTTGATTGCAGCATTTTATTTTCTTACAAGTTTTCCCGGTACAAAGAAAAGTGTTCCACTGGAAGATATTGCCCGGGGTCTCTGGGCATTTCCTCTTATCGGCCTTTTTATCGGGATCATCCTGTCTCTTATCACCCTGCTTGCCTTTATACTTTTTCCATCCGTACTGGCAACAGCAATCATTCTTGCCGCCTGGGTATGGATAACCGGCGCCCTGCATGTGGATGGATTCATCGATTGCTGTGATGCCCTCCTCTGCCCCAGGGCAAAGAGAGAACGGCTTGCCATCCTGAAAGATGTATCTGCCGGTTCATTCGGGGTTACGGGTGCACTGCTTCTTTTTATCGTAAAATACAGCGCACTTTCAAGTATCCCGCTTAACGCACTGTTTGTATTAATTCCCCTGTCGGCTGTAGCCGGAAGATCGGCAATGCTTTATGTCATGTACAGATTTCCCTATGCCCGGGAGGAAGGTATGGGAAAGCTCTTCAAGGACAAGATAACGATAAAGGATATAATGATATCCCTGGTGGTGATTTTCTGTATTGCACCGGGCTGCATTCTTTTCCATTGCCCTTTCTATCTCGGTTTTATTACCCCTGTGATATGCCTCTTATTTTCAGAACTTTTCGGCCGCTGGGTTGTAAGCAGGATCCCGGGGTTTACCGGTGATGTATACGGTGCAACGTGCGAACTTACAGAAGTTATCACCCTTATTACCGCTGCTTCCATTTTAAAGGCCGCTGCATGAACAGGTACCCTTTTTTCCCCGGCACCACATCATTCATCTATCATGCGGATATTCTTACGAATGTAGAAAAACTCGCTTCACGGGTCGATGATATTGAACTGGTACTCTTCGTTGCTGAAAAGGAGGATAATCTCCCCTCCTCCGATTGCCTGGATAACATAAAGGAAATCGCCGGGGCAAACAACATGGGATTTACCGTTCATCTTCCACTCCGGCTTTCCCTGGGGAATACGGATGAAGCAGACCGGGTTTCGTCTGTAACGCTGGCGGCGAAGATCATCCGCCTGACCGCCTGCATCAGTCCGCGGGCTTACATTATCCATCTGAATGAGAATGAACCATGTAAGGAGAATGCGGATAAAGCCCGGACTGTATGGACAGACTTGTGTTCAACATCCCTTCATGATATCGTATCACAGGCGGGGACCGGTGGATACCTGTGTATAGAAAACCTTGAAGGGTATGACATAACACACCTGGATCCGTTCCTTCAAATCCCGGATATCCATCTTTGTCTTGATATCGGGCACCTCTGGGTACAGGGGGAAAACCCTGTTCGCATTATCGAGCAGTATGCGAAAAACATACGGGTTATACATCTCCACGGTATTCATGAACGGGACCACCGGTCCCTGGCTTTTATGGATTTTGATAAAGTAAAAAGAGTACTGGATGCAATAAGGGCACATCATTTTTCAGGTGTCCTGACACTGGAAGTATTCAATGAAGATGATCTGCATACTTCATTACAGGTGCTGGATAAATGGGCAGATGAAAGGGGAATAGAGAGGTGAAAATAAAAAAGCCGGAAATAATCTTCATTACCGGCGGGGCGCGAAGCGGGAAGAGTGACGCCGCGGTAAAACTCGCATCCCTGTACGGGGAAAAAGTCATCTACATTGCTACCGGGTATGCCGGGGATGAGGAGATGAAACAGCGAATAGAAGCGCACAAAAAACAGCGTCCTTCATCCTGGATAACAGTGGAAGCGGAAACCGGTGTGGGAAAAGAATTGTCGTACCTCGGGGAAAATACAGATGCAGTGATTCTCGATTGCCTGACCATGCTTACCTCCAATATACTGCTTAAAAAAGACATGAAAAAAAACGGGGAAGCGGGTGAAAAGAGGATAAAAGAGGAACTGGATATCCTTCTGGATGAATGTTCAAGGAAACGGGCATCCTGCATCATTGTATCGAACGAGGTCGGGATGGGAATCGTACCAGCCACCGGGATCGGGAGACTGTACCGTGATGTGCTGGGCAAGGTGAATAAATACATTGCGGCAAAAGCGGACAGGGTGCTTCTCATGATTTCAGGACTGGCGGTGGATGTGAAAAACTTGAGTGTTGCTATTGGTCATATACATCAAAAATAAAGAAGTATCCCGATCTGTCCTTCGGAAAAAGCACCAAAGTCCATGGTATAACCCCACTCGTAAAATGCAATGATAAAATCATATTCACCGAACAGGGAGATGGATTTGTACAGCTCCATTTCCACACCAAAAAAACCTCCCGCATACATGGAAGTCTGGGTCTCGACATCGGTTTCCATTTCAAAAAGAACACCCACCAACCCCCCGGCATATGGTGAGAGCTGTTTTGTGGAAAAGTGATATTCCGCTGCCCCGGATAGTCCTAAATCTGTTTGATTAAATTGGGTATCATTATTCGAATAATGGGAAAGATGAAATAACGCTCTTATTGCAAACGACTCTGAAAACCACATCTTTACTCCCGCACCTGTTTGAATACCATCGGTATAATTGTCCAGATCTATTAATGCCGGGAGAAAGAACATAAGGGCGAATTCCATCCCAAAGGTATTTTCCTCATCATCGGTGTTCTCTGCATTTCCCCATGATAGTGGAAAAAACATAAAAATAACGATAAATAGTATTATATATTTTTTCATGATATACTCCTTCGTATGAAAAAAATAATAAAAAAATTTTATGCTCTTAAGCGAAACTTCTTTTTATATTATCGATTTTGGAAGAAAATGTACAGAGGGTAAGCCCTTTACATTCCTTCCTGGAGATCAGGGTTGAATCTTTTTTCAATACCAAGCTTCGAGGGTGAGCCGTGTCCAGGGAAAATGAGAAAATCATCATCAAAACAGAAGAGTTTATCTTTTATCGAAGCAATCATAAGACCACGGGTAAACCCGTCAGATACGGAACCGATTGTTCCTGCGAAAAGGGCATCTCCGGTAAAAAGGGATCTGTCTATCCGGTAAGTAATCGAATCGCCTGTATGCCCCGGGGTTTCCAGTACCTCAAACTGGATATCTCCGCAGTCTATTTTCATGAAGTTCCGGATCTTATGTGACTTGAATTCCAGAATCGAATGCCGGTAACTGTAAATCTGTGCATTATAAATTTTTTTAATCGTTTTGATACCCCTTATATGTGAATCATGGGAATGTGTGACAAGGATATATTTCAGGTAAAGATTATTCTCCTCAATCACGGTAAGAAGCACTGTGTCAAACATCCCGGGATCGATGATGATTGCATTCCCCCCATTATCAGGACCGATGACATAGCAATTAGATAATGTATCCGTGGAAAAATGTGAATAAAAAATCATAAAGATAATTTCCTCCATAATTGTTTTGAGGATGTCCCTTATAAATTACTATTGTGCAACTTTATATTCCAATTATCGTTTACTTCACTTCCAGTATAAAATTCCTGAAAATACATCATATCTCCTTATGCACCCCATCAAAATATGCTTCTTCAACATTGGAATAGCGAAAATTCACCTCCTTAAGCCGTGCCTGGCTGAAATGAGTACGCTTAAGGTTACAATCCTCAAATTCTATGTGATTAAGATCCGCATTAATAAAACGGGAACAATATAGATCGGAATCGGAAAAGGTAGACTGTTCTCCCTTTACACCAATAAAATTACATCTACAGATGTCGGAGTTTTTAAAATCACAATTCATTATTTCTGAACCGGCAAATACCGATTCCTTTATATTTGTCCCCTGGAAATTACAGGTAGAAAAATGGGAAAAATCAAAAAAGACAAGTCTTATAATACATTTTTGAAAATTCACCCGGTTGAATTTCATATGGCTCATACTGCATAAAAAGAATTCCTTTTCTGAAAGGTCAATATCTTCCAGGGAAATACCAGTAAAATTGAGGTTTTCAAACTTTTTTGTTGCACTTATGTATTCTTTTAACCCGGCAATATATTGTTCCGGCATCTTAAGGTGCCGGGCGCATGTATCTGTATTAAAAAGTGCACCCAGTTGACATTCATTATCACTACATTTTTTGAATGTAAACATGGGTATATTTTATATTTTTTAACAATTATTAACAAGAAGGTTATTGAATGAATTACAATTTATTTATACTATTTTCATATGCGAGTATGTTATTTTTGCGGGTATGTTTTTGATGTTAATGCAGAAATATATCGTTCTACTGTGTGTCCCGGGTGCGATAAGGATGTAAAGATCTGTAAAAATTGCATATTTTACAGCCCGGGGGCACATTGGGATTGCCGGGAGACTATTCCGGAACCTGTAAGAGAAAAAGAGCAGGCAAACTTCTGTTCCTATTTTCGTTTCAGGGAATCCGGGAATAAAAAAGAAGATAAAAGAAACAAACAGAAAGATGCAAAGGATGCTTTTAACAAACTCTTTGGAGATTAAATCTTACCCTGTCGTTTTTTTTGATTCCGGGGTTGGCGGACTCTCCTATCTTGCACGTGCGAAAGAAAAATTACCGGATGAACGGTTTGTCTATATTGCAGATACAAAGAACTATCCTTATGGGGATAAATCCTCACAGGAAATCCGCGAAGCTGTTCTGGGAGTTATAACCAGGGTTTTCCAAAAGATCAATATGAAATGCATGGTTATTGCCTGTAATACTGCTTCTGTTGTTGCACTTGATGATCTGCGGAAACGGTTTTCTCTCCCCTTTATTGGTGTCGTACCTGCGATAAAGCCTGCTGCGGCTTATTCGGAAAAGAAAAAGATCGCGGTTTTAGCAACACTGCGTACGGTAAAAGACCAGTATCTTCATCACCTGATAGCTGATTTTGCCGGTGGCTGCGATGTCACCGTAGTGCCTGCCGGGGATATCAGGGATATAGTGGAAAAACGGTATTTTACCGCAACAATAGAAGAAAAAGAAGCCCTTTTAAAAGAAACGGTAAAAAAGCTTAAAAACCGGGATATTGATGCTGTTGTTCTTGGGTGTACCCATTTTCTTTTTCTGGAAAAGGAATTCAAAGAGATACTTGGGAATACGATCTCGGTTATCGATTCCCGGGAAGGTGTCATCAATCAACTTATCCATATATTGCAGAAACAGGACATTGCTGCCCAATCACTATCCGGCAGTAACGAATGCTATATAACAGGGAATAACGATTCCACTGCCCGGTATACCCGTTTCTGCAAGGAATTCGGGCTTTCTTTTTCAGGGATTATATAGGACAGGTTATGGAAGGCAAAGGACTGGTTCTGTTCGGGGTGAATAATATTTATACAGTACGTTCCGGTGAAAGGGATTATCGTTGCAGGATAAAAGGAAAAATCTTTAAGGAAGATGAAAACTATTATAATCCTATTGCAGTAGGCGATATTGTACGGATTATTACCGGAACGGCATCTGGAAACGAGGGATTAATCACCGGCAGGATAGAACGGAAAAATGCATTTATCCGGTGGAACAAGAAAAAAAAATCTCCACAGGTAATCGCATCCAATATTGATTATCTGATTGCCATCTGTTCAGCTCAATCGCCACCATTCAGGCCGCGTTTTCTGGACAGACTCATTATCAGTGCGGTGATAGAGGAAATTGAACCGGTGATTGTTATCAACAAATGTGACCTGGAACTTGATGCAGAAACGAAAGAACGGCTTCTTGATTATGAGAAAAACGGGTACAGGGTTGTTTATTGTTCTGCAAAAACCGGGGAAGGAATCGACTCACTTTCTTCTATTATAAAGGATAAATGCACGGTGTTTGCAGGGCAATCCGGTGTGGGGAAATCCTCGCTTTTAAATATTATTGAACCGGATCTTGACCTGAAGGTCGGGGAGATCTCTTCCAAATATGACAGGGGTATCCATACGACGATATTCTCTATAATGATTATCCTCAAAGACGGGACAAAAGTGATCGATACCCCGGGAATCCGTGAATGCTGGATTTATAATCTTGAACCGGATCAACTTAAGTTCTATTTCCCTGAGTTCTTAAAACCTGCAGAGGAATGCGGGTATCTTTCCTGTCTGCATCTTGAAGAACCGGGCTGCAAGGTGAAAGAACTTGTAGAAAAAGGGGAAATACACCATGACAGGTATTATAGTTATACACGGATTATGCAGAGTATTATAGAGCAGGAGAGTTTTTAGCCCATGGATGATCATGCATTAAGACTCCTTGGGTTTGAAAAAATCGTTGCAGAATTACAGGAATACTGTCTGAGTGAGGGGGGAAAAAATCTCCTTTCCACGCAGGAAGTGTTATCTGACACGGGAAAAGTAAGTGAAATCCTGAATGCAGTCACCGACCTGCGGATGGTACAGGAATCCGGGGAACACCTGCCCCAGGTGGAACTGCCTGACATTACCCGGTATTTTACACGGATGTCAAAGGGGGGCGCATTCCTGGAAGCTTTGGAATGCGCGTACATCGGAGAGTATATTATCTCTGCGGGTAAATTAAAACAATTCATACAGGCAAAATCCGGCAATTCCTTTTTATTACACCTTTGCCGGGAAATTCCCGATCTCTCCGGGCTTGCAAAAGAAATTTTTACTATCTGCGACCACGAAGGAAATATTAAAGACGACAAAATCCCGGAACTGAAAGCCATACGAAGACGGATCAATGCACTCCGGTCCGATGTTGATATGCTTATCAAAAAGTATATGGACAACCCGGCATACGGAACGTATTTACAGACTGATGTCCCCACGATCCGCGACGGGCGGGCAGTACTCCCGGTAAAAGCCCAGTTCAAAGGCAGGATTAAAGGGGTGGTTCATGAAGTTTCCGCAAGCGGTGCCACTATTTTCCTTGAGCCCCTGGATGTAGTGGAAAAGAATAATACCATGAAACGGGAAGAACATGAGTACTCCAGGGAACTTATCCGTGTTTTAAAAGATTTGACAAAAAAGGTCGCTTTTTCCCTGGATGGTATTACGGTCACTGAACAGAACATCTCTTATATCGATACCCTGTATGCACGGTCACGGTATGCCATACTTCACGATTGCCACCCGGCACTACATTCCCCGGGTACTATTAACCTTAAACAGGCCCGGCATCCTCTTATCGGGAAACAGGTTGTTCCGGTTTCCATAAGGATGGGGGATATTGCACGGGTGCTTATTATTACCGGACCGAACACCGGGGGCAAGACTGTATCCTTAAAAACAGTTGGGCTCCTTGCGGTGATGAATCAATTTGGGATGGAAATCCCGGCAGAAGAAGAGAGCAGCCTTCCTGTATTTGATTCCGTTTTTGCCGATATTGGTGATGAGCAGTCAATAGAACAGTCCCTGTCCACTTTTTCCGGCCATGTGTCAAATCTTGTACACATTATCAGGAACAGCACCCCCGGGTCGCTCATTCTCCTGGATGAGCTTGGTGCAGGTACGGACCCGGAGGAAGGGGTGGCCATTGCCATGGCGCTGCTCGACCATTTTATAGAAAAAAAGTGTATGGTCATATCTTCCACCCATCACGGGATCTTGAAGAATTACGGCTATTCAAGGGATTTTGTACAGAATGCTTCAATGGAATTCGATCTGGAATCGCTGTCCCCGCTTTACCGTATCATGATAGGCGTTCCCGGTGAAAGCTATGCCCTGGTTATCGCGGAACGGCACGGTATTCCCCCCTCTATTATAAAAAATGCCCGGTATTACCTGGAGGATGAGCGAACGGATATTTCCGTGCTTATAAAAAAACTCTCGGAAAAACAACGGGAACTTCTTAAAGCGGAAAAGGAACAGAAAGTACAGGCCACGGAACTTATTGAAAAAACCCGGAAAGCAGATTTAACTGCCCTGAAACTCAAACAGAAGGAGTATGAATTACGGAAATACGGGGTAAGGGAATTGAAGGATTTCTTATCCCGGAGCAGGAAAGCGTTTGAAAAGCTTGTCCGGGAAATCCGTGAAGGCGAAGTAACAAAGGAACGGTTAAAGGATGTAAGGGAAATCCTTCACTCTGCCGGGGAACTCGTTGAAAAAGAAGAAGAGAAACTGAACGAACATATCAATGACATGATCGCTGCCCAGGATATCCAGTTCCGGGAAGGGATGGAAGTGAAAATCAAAAGCTCCGGGAAACGGGGGAAAGTACTCCGCAAGGGGAAAGCCGGCACATGGATTGTTGAAACCGAAACACTCAAAGTGGCATTACAACCGCATGAACTCGTTCCGGTAGCGAAGGGAGAAGAACAGGAGGTCTACATCTCCACTTCATATAAAGATATCGATACGAAACCCCAGCTCCAGCTCGATGTCCGGGGATTTACCCTGGATGAGGCCATTGGCCTGCTCGAAAAGCAGATTGACAGGGCGATTATCAGCAGCCTTCGCGAGTTCGGGATCGTTCACGGCAAGGGAGACGGTATCCTCCAGCAGGGCATCCACAGGTATTTAAAGGAATGCCGGTATGTTGCTGACTATTTCTTTTCCCGGCCGGAAGAAGGCGGCTTCGGCAGGACAGTGGTTGTGCTTAAGGAATGAAAATGCGGGATAAACGTTTTATTGCAGCACACCGGGGCGGACCGTTAAAAAAGGAACAGCATTATCAACTCATGAAATGGGCTTGTGATTGTGCAGGACATGTATTGCAGCTTTCCAGTGTAAAAACAGATGAACGGCTGTTACATGCACTGGATGTTGCGAAAGAATGGATACAGGGGAATGCATCGGTTGGAGATGCACACAGTACCGGAATCCCTTTAGCGTTCCACCGGAATCGGAATCAATCGCTATTACTGTGGAATCTTCCCAATTTTCCCCGATCTCCACCACACGGGTATTCCCTTCCCCCATTTTCGCTTTAATCCAGACTGTAATTGTCAGAGCTTTTTTGTTGAAATTATTCAGATACTCCAGACCCAGGCCGTCATCATCTCCATCGAACAAAGCGAATCCGTTTACGATCCGTGTGTTATTATAATTTTCCAGATGATTGCTGTACCCGCTGGTATCTTCTGTATTGCCGTTAAAGAGGTATTCCGCGATAAGCATATTTTCCGGTACCATGGAACAGGGGATTTCCACCCCGGTAATGATTCCGTTATCTATATACTCACCGATGGTGAATTTAACACACCAGTTATTTGCACGGGCATGGAGAAGAGCAGAAAAAATTGAACTGGAATAAGCATCAAGCATCAGTGTGTGGATATCTTTTAAAAGAACGGGAGCTCCTGAAATGATACCAATAACAGGTTGTGAAGAATTCAATACAATCTTCTGCTGTTCATAATTCGATGTCTGAACACTTTTTACATACCCGTATAATTCCACGGGAAACAGGGAAAAACCTGTTATTACCAATAGAATAAAACTTATTAATAGATTTTTTTTCATTTTATAACTCCTTGTAGAGTATTCTTTCGAATGTTAGCAGAATTGATAATTCCATGCAAGGCCTTAAGTAAAATGGGTGCGATTTCCCAATCAGGTTTTTTTAACAAAAAACCGCACCTGTTCACCTCTCGGTTAACCACTCATCTTCACTAATCGACAC
>JAFGQK010000196.1 GCA_016935735.1 Spirochaetales bacterium
AGAGAATACATGCCTACTTAAGAAAAAACTTCCCGCATTCGTGGAGGCACGACGAGAATGCACGGCAGCTTCGAGTCTGTCCGGGGGGGAGGAGATAAAGCCTTGTAGACTAAGGAGTTATAAAGCTACTGACTGCTATAAGGCTTTTTTTTATGCTCCTCTGCTATCAAAAAGCTAGCAGGAGGTTTGAGTTATGGGGAGAAAACAATATCCGGAACCTTTTATCCCCAAAAGCCGGAATCATTATTATTTCCTTTACAGAGATCCAGGGACAGATAAGCGACAGATAAAAAGCACAGGCAAGCCGAAAGGTAAAAAGGAAGAAGCACGACAATTTATCCGGGATTTCATTGACAGGTTAAATAAGGGAATCCTGGATAAAACCTTCAGAGAATATGCCGAGGATTATTTTCTCTGGGACAGGTGCCCCCATGTAAAAAGGCTGCTGTCAGAAAAAGGAAAAACTATTGGAAAATCCCATGTTAATAAAAGCAGGAGATGGCTTGAAAGACATATCTTCCCGGATGATCAATTCTGTAATCTGAAGATGTCCGAAATCAAGCGCCATCATATAATCGATTTCCGGGATCGACTGATTCAGAGAATCGGTACCTGTAATACTGTAAACAAAGTGAGAGATACCTCGCGGACTATCTTTTCCGAGGCCTATCTTCGTGACTTTAATAAGAAAACAATGGAAATCACAATAAAAAGTTATTGTGTAAGATGGCCGACAAGCCCATAATCCGGATCATACACATTCCCGGCGCCATCGAAAACATACACACGGCCCCATAATGAAATCTGGTTATTCATCGGATCTGCATTTGAATAATTCCATGTACCGGATTTATTGGTTCCCTGGTTAAATCCGGTACACGCGAATTCACCGCCCTTGTATAGAACAGTATACGTTTCACCCCCCTTTAATGTACCCATCGGATCATCTTTGGCTTTATATACAGAATCATTAAATTTAGTTGATGTTTTATCAAAGACAACCTTGAATTGCCGGCCCGCTCTTATAAGAACGATCCAGTCCAGGCTATCAGCATAAAGCGCTGATATTAAAATGAAAAAGCCAATGATGAACATAATTGATTTCAAAATTTTCATAAAAAACCTCCCTATTACATTAATAACTAAAAGTGTATATAAAAAAATATATTTTACAAGAGAATTCCATATTGCTGATTATGCTTTTCCCCCTTTGTTTCTTTCCCCTGATTGTGCTATCATATCACTATGAGAAATCACCACACAAAATTAAAGTTCTTCTGTTTTATTGTCCTGTTTTTTTTTATTTTTCATACTCCCTTGACAGCAGGAGAACGGTCCCCGCTTCTTGAAAAACTCTATTCGTTCTATAATGAAATCACACCGCTTTATAAAGCACAGGACTATGCAGCGGTTCTGGAAGCTGCCGCAGGGGTCGGGACCGGGGATCTTGTATATGAAAAGATGCCGGGAACGGATAAGGGGCTTTCCGAGAGCCAGGAAGTCTTTCTCATTCTTCTGTGGTACAAGGCAAACTCTTACTATTTCCTGGACCGGTATGAAGAAGCCCTGCTCCTTTATGAAACCGTTATTGCTCACTATCCGAACCTGGACGGGTATATCTTCGGATATTATGCAACGATATCCTGGAAAAAAGGGGATAAGGAAAAAGCGTTTTCCATTCTTGATAATGGACTTATCCTGGTGAAGGCAAAGAGGGATAAAGCAATTATCTACTGGTACCGCTCCTCTTTTTCTTATGAAGCCGGGGATTATACAAAAGCGATCGATGCCGGGGAAAAGGGCTATAACACTGATTACACCCTCATAGGACCTGTATATTACGAGTTCCTCTCTCTATTAATGCTTTCCCGGAACAGGGAAGCATTAAACAAATTGTTCATCATCCTTGACCACTACTTTCGTCAGAATCTTTTAGATTATCTTCCCGATATCTACTCGGAACTTACCTCACTCAGGGGAAAATTCCCGGAGCACCCGGGTATCGGCACAGGACTCTGGCTTGTTTCAGAAGCGATGGAAAGGGAAAATGCCGGGGATTTCCTTGACAAAACAGATGAGTCATTAATCAGTAGCAGCCTGTTCACTACTATACTGATGCCCCATGGTATGCTTTACTATCTTTTTGCCAGGTATTATTCCTTAAGAGGGTATACAAAGAGAAAAGAGGAATATGCCCATTACTGTTATGCAACCGGTGCCGGACTTGTTGAGTATGACGGGGAGAAAAAGGAATACTTTTTTACCAGGGATGAAAATGACAGAATACCCTGGTCTGCTGAAAATTATTTATTCCAGAAAGCCCGTTCTGCGGCAAATAGCGGGACAGGGAGTAAAGAGGCAGAACTTGTCCTGCAAATGGGTCATTCCCATGCCGTCTGGGGGCTTGAGTACAACAGGCAGGGCAATCTTTTCCTTTCCACATCCCTGGATAATACAATAAAACTCTGGCGGGTGGACGGACATCTTTTGAGAACATATAAAGGCCATACGGATGATGTAAACAAGGCGCTTTTTATCCCGGGAAGCAATACGATTGTTTCCGCGGGACAGGATAATACTATCCGTTTTTGGGATATTGAAGGAACCCTGTTAAAAACTATAGAGGATGCCCATCCCGACTCAGTGGAGGGGATCGGGGTGAGTCCGGATGGGAGCAGGATATTCACTGCATCGATTTTCTACAAACCGGAATTGACGGAAGAGGTGACGTTCGATATCACATCAAACAATAATGTTTCCCTCAAAATATGGTCTTCCGGGGGTGAATGCCTGAAAACAATCGATATTGAAAACATCGAACAGGTAAACGAACTTACGGTGAGCCCGGATGGAAAGTACTTTTTTACTGCCCATGGGCATTTCCTTTTCGGCCAGGGGGATAATATGATTAGAATGTGGAATCTCAATGGCCAGCTTGTCGGTGAATTAAAAGGGCATAATGATGTTGCAACCTGTGTTGCAGTGAGTCCGGATAGTGAGGTGGTGGTGTCGGGATCAAAGAACGGCGAGATCATTATCTGGAATTTGAAGGAAAAGCATTCATTCGTCATCATAGGAAGCACCGCCAGTATCAATGATATTGCATTCAGCCCGGACGGAAAACTCTTTGCCACGGTCTCGGGCGCATTTGCCGTGGGCGATGAGGATGAGACAGTCAAACTCTGGACAAGGGATGGACGGCTCCTGAATGTGATGAAAGGGCACATAGACAGTGTGATGGAAGTGGTGTTCGATGATGAAGGAAGGATAATCGCATCCGGGTCCAAAGACGGGACCGTGAAACTCTGGTCCCTGGACGGGAAGTTGATACGGACATTTGAAGGGAACTGGAACTTCCTCCACGCCTGTGCATGGAGCCCGGATGGGAATATCATCGCGACAGGCTCGAATGAGGACAGGATCAACCTCTGGGAAAGAACAGGTTCGCTTTACCGGTCCATTACCCCTGACTCAAGATATGTCGGTGCCCTGGATTACAGCCCGGATGGGAAAATCCTGGCATCGGGCTCGGGAGACGGGACGATACGGTTATGGGACAGGGAAGGAAGACCGCTTACCTCTTTCAATGCCCATAAAACCGGGATTATCGATTTGCGGATAAGCCCGGACGGTAGTATGATCGTCTCTTCCGGTTTTGATTCCACTTTATGTTTATGGGACATGACCGGGAAGCTGATAAAGGACTTTGGGAAATTCGAATCGGCATTGGATGCTATCGGTTTTACACCGGGAAACACCTCCATTGCCGCGGGGATAAAACAGGAAATCGTCTTTTATAATTTTGACGGGAAGGAAATAAAGCGAATTCCTTACCAGGACGCCATCGAAACATTGAAAAGGCCTTTTGATTATATCCGGTCTTTCGCTTTCAGCCCGGACGGGAAGTATATGGCCGCTACCGCGGATGACCCGTTCGGGAACGGGAACCATGCGGTGAAAGTGTTTGACCGGGAGGGGAACCTTCTTCACGATTTCAGGGGACATACGAACGGGATCAGCCGGCTGGCTTTTTGCCCCAACAGCAGGTATGTGGCATCAGGTTCCATCGATACGACCGTGCGTCTGTGGGATGTACAGACCGGGGAGGGGAAAGTATTACAGGGGCATTTCGATAAAATCGAGGATCTGGATTTCAGCCCGGACGGAAGGTTCCTGGTAAGTACGGGATATGATACGACCATACGGATATGGAATGTGGAAACAGGGGAAGGGTTCGGGATCGTGAACCGGGGAGAAGAATGGATTTCCTATACGGAAGACGGTTTCTTTGATGCATCCAGGGGTGGGGGGCGGATAATCAATATGGTAAAAGGTACGGATGCATATGGCATTGACCAGTTCTCTGCATCACGGAACAGACCGGACATTCTTTTAAAAAAGGCAGGGATCGGGGATGAAGAAACAATTGAACATTATCATATACAATATATAAAAAGACTGATAAAAAACAACTATATCCCGGATGAATTAACTGCGATTGATTACAATAAAATAACTTCGCAGATAAAAAACAAACCGGAAAATGATTTCCTTGAGTCCTGCTATACCGTAAAAGGGGATACTGTTGCCCTTTCACATGAACTTACCTATCAGGAGAAACTCACCCTTTTTTCGATTCCTGCTTATCTGAATTATGTGGAATCCATTCTCGATTCCGGCTTTCATGTTCCTGTGGTTGCTATCAGCCAGGTAAGAAAGGATGACCGGTATGCGTATCTTACCTTTACCTGCCGGGATTCACTCTATAATGTAATAAGTTATAATATATTTGTGAACGATGTCCCGGTATTCGGGACAGGAGGAAAGACAACAACACAGGAGGGAAAAGAAGTAACCGTAGATGAAAAAATAGAACTTTCAGACGGCCGGCTCAAGATTGAGGTAAGCTGTACAAATGAAAAGCTTGCGGAATCCTTCCGTGACCTGGTGATGATTGACCACAAGGAAAAGGGAAAAGGGGATCTCTATTATATCGGCTTCGGAGTTTCCGATTATGCAGACAGCTCTCTTGATCTCCTTTATCCCCACAAGGATGTCGAAGATATGAAAAACCTTTTTATGAAAATGGATAAACATTTTAATCATATCTATACCTATGTGTATACTGATACCAGCTGTACAGTGGAAAATATTAAAAATGCACGGTGGTTTCTCCGGAATGCACAGGCAGATGATACGGTTATTCTTTTTATTTCAGGTCATGGTGTCCATGATTCTGATACCGGGGCAACCTACTATTATCTTACCCATGAGGCTGATGTGAACAATCTCGCGGGGAGTGCTGCCAATTTCGATGTCATAGAGGATATTCTTGATAATATCAAGCCGCGAAAAAAGCTTTTCCTCATGGATACCTGCGAATCCGGGGAGATTGATGATGAATACGTCAGCGACTACCTTGCATCATCCGAAACAACAGGGATCAGACCCAGGGCAGTGTTAAAGCTTAATAAAAAGGAAGAAGAACAAAAAGGGGCCGGGAACCGGGAAAAGAGGAGTTATTTTTTAAATAAAAACCGTTTTATCTATAATGACATCTTCCGCCGGACAGGTGCAATCGTGTTCTCAAGCTCCCGCGGGGGTGAATACTCATATGAACCGGGATTTTATACGGAAAATGAAAATGGTTTTTTTACCGGTGCGCTTATCCGGGCGTTTCTGACCCCGGAAACGGATACCGACAGGGACGGAGCTATATCGACAGATGAACTTAAGAATTCTGTTATAAAAGCCGTATCTATCCGGAGCAAAGGGCTTCAGAATCCCACCGTGGACAGGGACAATATTTATTTAAAGCTCTCTTTTCCTGTTGCAGGGAGGGAGTAGGGTTTGGAATGGTGGAATGGTGGAATGATGGAATGTGAAGTATACGGGAACCTGACGGACAGGGATTTAAAGAAGGAAGGGATTTTTATCGGGGAAGGAAGGTATGTTGTTGAAAGGATGATCCAGGCAGGATGTGATATTCTTTCCATCCTCTGTCTGCCGGAATATACCGGGTATTTTACCGGGCTTGCAAAGGGCAGATATCCGGTCATTGAAAAAACAAAGGACGAAGTAAGCCGGCTTACCGGATTCAGGTTTCACCGGGGAGTAATCGCCGCAGCGGAAAGATCCCGTTTGCCGGGTATGGATACGTATCTTGCCGCCCTGCCCGGGAAAGCAGTCCTGGCTGTATTGCCGTCAATCTCGGAAGCAGAAAATGCAGGCAGTATTATGCGGAGTGCATCAGCCTTTTCCCTGGATGGGGTGATAACCGGGCCGGGATGTATCGACCTGTTTTCACGGAAAGCGATCCGATGTTCCATGGGAGCGGTGTTCGATATGCCGGTTTTAGTGTTTCAGGATCATCGGGAAGCAATCGCGATCATTCACCGGCACGGATTCCACATCACCGGGACCACACTCTCTGCAAAGGGGAAACCCCTGGAAGGCTTTCATTTCCCGGGGAAATGTGCCCTGGTTTTCGGACACGAAGCAGACGGGCTTACTGCACCCTGGGATACAGCCTGCGATACATACGTGACCATACCCATTTCAAGCAGGGTTGATTCACTGAATGTCGGGATTGCAGCAGGGATTCTTTTTTATTTACTTCGTAACAGGTAATGTTCATTACCCTTTGTTTTGTCATTAAATAGTCAGCATTTTTTCTGACGTCGACAATCAGACTAATTGTCGGGAGTAACAGGTCCGGTTGCCGGGCTCAACAAGACCAGTTGTCGGGCTCAACAGGATCGGTTGTCGTAGACAATCAGAGCGATTAATACGTATCCACAAGAACGATTAATTACTTTAACAGGTTTGATTGATTACTTTGTTAAGACTGCTTAATTGCTTTAAAAGGCCATATAAAATATGAATTGAAAAAAATACACTTTTAAAAAAAAATTATATAAACAGTATTGTAATTTTCAGGAAGATGTATATAGTTTATTAGTGTCCTGGTTATAAATGGCTTATTACAAACTATTTATAATCAGGGGCACTGGTGTATTGGGGACTTGCTTGCTTTATCATATAAGACGAACACAACAGGGTGAATCGACCATGCTTGCTAAATTGGCCGTGGGTGTCAGACATACCCCTGTCGATCCGGGTTGCTTTTCTTATTCTGCGTGATTTTGTCCCGGTGGCTAAGAGAAGGGTACCTTGTAAAATCCACAATCGTGGTTCAACTTGTTGAACAGCGGATGATAAAAACCTGCTGAAAAAAATAGTGCAGGCGGTTTGGGGGGAATTTACCCATAAGGGTGAGTAAAAGTAAAAAAAGAAAAGATTCAGTTTGAAAATAACAGTTCTGAAGTTCCTGTTAATCAATAGAGGCATGATTCCAATAGCTGGACAGAATCCTGAAGAATTTAACCACAACGTTGGATACGCCACAACCCAAAACAGGAAAAGCAGAAAATACTTTATAACGTGCAATTACATTACATCCATGAAGGTTTTGGCCACCTGCGGCAGCCCCGGGTACGGGACACAGAGAAGCACTGGCTGTGGACGGATTTGTTGGGAAAAGGCCATTTGCCACGGCTTCGTTCAACAGGCAATTATCCGCAACATTTGAATTTTACTGTCATATATATTTTTTATTCTATGTTGCAGATAGTCGCTTTAGCGTTATATCCAATTGTATTTTTGGAGGTTTTAATGAAAAATAATTTTTATAAATTATCATTACTTACATTATTATTTTTATATGGTTGTGCTACTTTTAGAGGCACAGGTTTTTTAGGAAAAGTTGATCCTGATATAGCAGGCATTGACGCGGTCGCTTTTTCACCAGACGGTAAGTATATCGCTGCAGGCGGAAGCGGCGTTAGCATATTAGATGCTTTTGCTATTGTCCCCAAAATGTAAATTCGCCTAACATATAGGAATCTTTATGAAATAAAGTAAACTATAACTTGCCAGCAAGGGTTTAAGCTAATTCCATTTATTTAACTTATTTCGGAAAGACTATGTTGAATGAAACCACAGGTTAGTAATACGGGTTTTGATAGATGCTTTATTATAGAAACAATTATAGCATTGTCTATATCCACAACCCAAAACAGTAAAAGCAGGAAATTTGTTACATCCTTCAAATACAATCACATCCAGGAAGGTTTTGGCCAACGCACGTGTTACAGGTTGAAAATCCTGGAACAATACCAAAATTTTCACCTATAGTAACATAATAAACACTAAAACAGGTAACAAAAAATAAGGTAGAACCCCTCTGAAAAAATTGGACGTTCCCCGGGAAAAGATAACAGGAAGTAAAACTTTCTTATACTCATAAAATTCCTTATTTTTTCCATAACCTTATCACTAACAGGATATACCTCCTTTTATAAATAGAAAAGGGAGAAAAGTTATAAACACACTACATTTAACAACATTATCTATTACATATGCGATTATCCATCT
>JAFGQK010000197.1 GCA_016935735.1 Spirochaetales bacterium
AAGCTTTGACCATTGTACTGAAATGATAGACATGGTTATTATTGTAATAATTGATAATCAAGTGGTCAAAGCAATTGTAGGAATATCTTTTTGTAAGGAGGATGAAATGGGTCTGCCGAAATTGCATGAATTTCATTTTGTTATGGGTCAGAGTATGAAAATGCGTTTAGAGGAACTGAATGTTTGGGGTAAATTACAAAACATTTCAGGAATCGTTACAAGGATTCTTTCGTTGCTTGTACCAGTCATAAAACGGGAGCATGACTGGGGTAAGCAGCGGAAGAGTCGGTACGAGTATGTGTCTCCCGACCCGAATGAAAAGCGGAAGCATGCACATGCATACCTGCCAAAGAATCTGTACAGGAAGTTGAAGTTGATTCACCATGATTTGAATTTCTTTAGTATGGGGCAGATTGTACGGTTTTTTATCAGGGTGTTTCTTAAACTGGTAGATGATTACAAAGAGGATGTATTGAAGGAATTGGAAAGGATGTATAAAGAATGGGAAAAAGAAGCCAGCGAGAACCGTCTAACACTACGTCAGTATATGCGACAATTAAGGCTAGTTGTACAACATTTACGCCCGCGAAAAAGGATAATCACTGTTTATGACCATCGTTTTATGCCATTCCGGCGGTTAAGACTCTAAAAACGCATAAAACCACACAAATACTTAAAAACCAGACAACATTCTATCTCTTTATTACACTCAGACCTCGTGCAACGGTAAAAAAAGCCAATAAAACAGCATTTCAATTGCACGAGGTTGGTACTTGTTAATTCCAATCATTTTTTAAATTTGCACATTGAACGAATATTATTATAATTCTTCAGTGTATTCAGTGGTTCTTTATCTTTCTGTCAGGGGCTCTGCCCGATATCGAATTCCTACCCCAATCTATTTCGGCAATTATCAGCAATTCTCACTATGAAACCGAAAATTTTACCGGTTTCGCAGATTACGAATACATCATCCTGGCAATAAACATATATTCCTGAAAATAACACGGAAATCGAATCCGGGATGTTAAAAAACACTTTCTTTTTTTTTCTAAATTTGATAAGATAACAATACTATGCCGGAAAAACGGAAATCAAAATTATCTGCAATTATGTTTACAGATATTACCGGTTATTCAAGGATTATGGAGGATGATGAACAAAAAGCATTACATCTCCTGGAAATCCATAACCGGATTGTTTTTCCCCTGGTGGAAAGATTCGACGGGAGAATTGTTAAAACCATCGGGGATGCATTACTCATTGATTTCGGGAGTGCTCTTTCTGCTGCTAACTGTGCCGTCAATATCCAGAAAGCCCTTGGCGATTACAATCTCCATGAAGAACGAAAAGGGCAAATCCATATCCGGATAGGTATTCATATCGGAGACGTATGGTATACAGAAACAGATATGTTCGGGGACAGCGTAAATGTCGCTTTCCGGCTCGAATCGTTTGCACTCCCCGGGGGTATCTGTATATCAAAAGAGATGCATAATCTCCTGGTCAATAAAATTGATATAAAAACAACACATCTCGGGCAAAAATCTTTAAAAAACAGTAACAAAACAATTGATGTCTATCGTATTTATACAGGTACGGAAGTGGATATTGCGGATGACCGGGAAGAAAAAGAGATGATCGAAAACAAATTTTCCACCGGAAATGATCTTCATACCGGATTATCTGAAGAGGATCCTGCATATATAATCAAGAATAAAATATTTTCCAGTATTGAACACTTTATGGATAAAGCTTTGATGGAATGGAATAAAGCGCCGCAGCAAAAAAAGGACAGGGTTTTTCATAAATTCAAGGATGCAGAATGGTTTGATGACTGGGAACACAGGAAGAGTCATTCTCTGCACCGCTGGGAGAGGAAGAAAAGACATAAGGATGAAATTGCCGTGGGAATCGCTGCAACCCTGGGATTTGCCATCGCAATATTCCTTACAAAGATATGGTTTTTAATATTTCCCCTTGTATTTGTGGGGCTTATTCCCCTTTTTACAGGAATATCCAAATCTTTAAAAAGGAAAGAACTGACAGGTCAGGAAACCGGCTCAAAAAATAATGCTGACAGTGAAAAAGAAATATTAAAAATTGCCCGGGCACTTCACGGACGTGTAACAGTCCTCCAGGTTGCGAGTATGACACATCTTTCCATCGAAGATACCCGTGTAACCCTGGATTCTATGGTAAAAAAGGGATATATCCAGCTCAATGTGGAGGAAAGCGGGATTTTAAGGTACGAATTCCCTGATTTTTTCACTGAAACGGATATGGATGATGTGTCAAGGCAGATAGATAATCTTAAAAAGTAAAGGATGCCTCTGAACAAGGTTGCCTTTACTATTTTATTTTATGTGGAGATGAGATAGTATGGAAAATATGAGAGGTTTTCCGCGGTTAAGTCTTGCCTGTGAAATCGAGTACAGTCTGAATACATCAGGTACACCCGAAAATAAGGAAACAATGATGTCTAAAACCAGGGATATCAGCCAGGGGGGAATTTGTTTAATTACCTTTTCACCCTTACAAATAGGAGATATCCTTAACCTCCGTATCCGGTTAAAAGGTTTTCATAAGCCATTTAAAGCCCTGGGAAAGGTAGTGTGGACACAAACTTTCGAGATCGGGGGACAGGAAGGATATGATAATGGGATTGAGTTTATAGAAATCCCCGAAGCACAAAAAGGTGAATTAAAAGAATTCATGCAGAAAATGTTTTCTATATAGCAGATACATCACATGACATCGATCTATAGTGTCCGGTAATAATTATTTGTCACGGCACTAAAACAATTCCTGTTCCTCATACTTCACTTCAGTAACCGGAATATTCAGTTTTATCATTTTTGCCTTAAGCCTTCCTATTTCTTTGGTCTTTCCGAGTTGTTTCCATATTTCCATTGCTTTGCTAAATTGATGAAGCTTTTCGTATGTTCTGGCAATATTTATTTTGTCATCAGCTTTTTTAAAGAATTCAAGTGCTTTATCGTATTTTTTAATATCCCTGAAATATGTTCCTGCTTTCTTGTAATCCCCTGTTTTTTCATATACCGAAGCGACAAATGCATGCTTTTTAAACCTTGTCCCGATATTGATTGCACTTTCATAATCCGATCTGGCCATATAATATTCAATTAACCTGTCGCTTTCATTTTTACAACCCTCGAAAATCCTGTGATTCTCCTCTGTTATTTCCATATCCTGTATCAACTCTCCATACTTCAAATAATCACACACACTGTAGTAACAGGCCAGGAAATTTTTATCATTATTTTTTTCTCCCAGTTCACGGCAGTGTTTGAGGAAATCTTTTTTTATAGAGAGAGAATCGCCTTTCGCCATCCTGAAAGAATAACTATTAATGTATATATAAATCAGATTATAGGCTTTTGTCTCAAACAGAATATCAATGAAAATTTGAGTAAACGATTTATCCAGGTGAAAGCTATACAAATCATTTTTTAATTGTGTTTCCAGAATCCGGGGAATCCCGGGATCTTTATTGGTTTTTACGTATTGGAGAATTGTTGTTAATATTATCGCTTTTTCCCTGTCCATAGAATAATAAAAGCCGCTGTAACACAGTCTTTTTAATAGATAGTCCAGAAAAGTGAAAGAAAAAGTGAGTTCACTTTTTATATTCAAGTATTTTTTTAACATATCAAAATTCTTTGAATCATTATCGAGTAAATAGGTAATGGCCTTTTCATCCTGATCCATCTTTAAATAGATATCAACGATCCCATCCTGGTAATTAATCGCTTGATACCTTACAAGAGCAGGGATATAATCATTTTTTTGTAAATAGACTGATGCCTGTTTATACAGCTTATCTGCATGAGGCTGGTTATATTTATTATTCACGTATACATAATCAGTCAGCAAACTCTTACTCTTTTCCCATTTAATGAGAATATCTGTCTGTTCCATTTCCATGGCTGCATTTAAGAAATCACCTATTCCCCTGTAACACTCGGAAAGACTCTCATGATCATTTAATGTTTGATAATCATCAATAGCAAGCTTGAAGTATCCTTTTTTCATGAAGACAGGAGCAGATTCCCGGCAGAGACCTGCTGCAGAATAACGGAGAGCCGCTTTCAGGGAACTCTTTTTATACTTATTTGTTTCCGTTACAAGGTACTCCCGGTTTTCTTCAGACAGATTGGCATATTTTCTTAACCACTCCAGTGCACCGGTAATATCCTTATTCTTTTCACATAGAATTGCTATAGGTAAATAATCGTTAAGCTTTTTATAGCATTTCACCATCTCTTCACTGTTTTTGCATTTCTTAAAGAATAAAGCAGCGGTTCTATAATCACCTGCAATAAAAAACATTTCAGCAGTCTTTTTATTGTTTTTAAGTTTTTTATAACAGAGAGCAGCGTTTGAAAAATCTTCTTTTTTTTCAAAGTAAAGCGCTGCTTTAGAATAATCCTTCCCGGCATAATAATAGTCGGCGAGTTTCCGGTAGTTATTCGACCGTTCCCAGTTTTTAAGAGCCATGTCCATCCGGTTCAATGTTATCCATTCATCTGCTGCTTTATCGTATTCCTTTGACTGTTCCAGGAGTAATATCCTGCAATGGTGAACTCTTTTTTTATTTTTAAGCTGTTGCCACAGTTTTAAAGCCTGTTCATAACAGGCCAGATACTCATAGCATTCTGCGGCATCTTTTATAAGTCCGCTTTTAAGGAAAAGGGGTGCTGCTTCCTGATATTTTCCCTCTTTAACCAGGATAAAGGCAAACGCCTTTTCCTTTTTAACATTATTATCCGAATTTTTATAGCATTCAAAAGCTGCTTTGTAATACTCCCGCTCCAGAAAATAATCCCCCTGGGCTTCCCATTCCGAAGGGGTGGAAATATGCTGCCAGAGTTCATGTAATTCATCTGGGTTTTCTGTCCAGTAAAAATGCTGCTTGATCCGTTCCATTTGCCAGATATATGAAGCAGTTTCACCATCATAAACAATCAGCGTATTCCTTGCCCTGGTTACTGCCACGTAAAGCAGATTCAGTTCGTGTTTTACATGCGGAAAATGCGAAAGATCAAGATGATGTTCATTATAGATCTTACGCCACAGATCAAGGTTTTTTTTGTTGCAGGAAAACTTCCAGAGGAAAACAGTACTGAACTCAAGCCCCTTGGCTTCGTTAATGGTAAAAACCAGGCTTGTTTCCAGTGTATCCTGCAAGTATTTTTTTTGCTTTTTATCCCGCACCAGGATTATCTGGCCGGCACCCTGGATTCTTAAATTTTCAAGAAGTTCTTCCTCCTTTATCTGATGGATAACAAGGGGTGGTCTGCCATTAAACTTCCAATCTTCGATAAACTCGGATCCTGCCAGTCCAACAAGCTCCTTTTTAAGATCGAGTAATTCATTTGCCAGCCGTACAAGATTGCCCACACAGCGAAAATTGAGCCTGAGGTTAAAAACCCTGGGAACAACAATATTCCGTTCATAGAATTTGGCTTTTAGTTCTTCCCAGCGGAACCCACTGGGATTGATTATCTGTCTTGGATCACCGGCAAAAAGGATATTCCTGAAGTCCCCGGCCAGTTTAAAAATCAAAGAAAGCTGGATATCCGTAAAATCCTGCACTTCATCACATACAATCAAATCATATAACTGGCCCCCATTATCTTTAGTAAGGAAAGAAATAGCTTCCCGGCAGCAATCAATTTCATCCTTCAATCCCCTTGCAGTAAGCTCATTCTGATAATATTCGGCTATTGAATAGATGACTGCCCTGTCGTAGAGGAAATTGGGTGCCCTTTTCCTGCCAAGGTTTTCATATTCAGTACAGGTCAAAAGAGGATGGGAAAAGGAATGACTTTTCTTTTCCAATATCTTTAGAAGCTCCCCGAGAATGAATTGTTCATCATTGAGCAGCGTTCCTTTTTCCGGGGGAAATGAAGCAAGAAACTGTTCAAAGGAACTGAATTTCGTCTTTTTCTCTATGGCCCTTTCTATTTTGATAATGAACTCATAATTCTTAAGATTCAAGAGAAAGTCTTTCAACTCCGGCAGTTCCCTGCCGGACAGGGTTTTGTTCAGATAACGTGAAATAAGGTGATTCAGTCTTTTTACACTTATCTGGGGATTCGCACCTTTAATAATGGAACGGATCTCCTCCCAGACAAGTTCGGAATCGTATTTTTTATATAATTGATGGTTTTTAAAGATTTGTTCAAACTCCTTTAATCCCACCAGTTTATCCGGATGAAAGGCTGCATTTGCTTTTGAAAAAATATCTGCCAGCAATTCCGGAAAAGCGAAGAATTGGGGCATCCGGGTATCTTTTTCCAACTGCCTGTCTTTAATAAGTCCGTCATAAATCTTTTTTGAAAACCTTTTTAAATAAAGGCTGTAGGTCAAATAAAGCTTGTTTTTATCAGAAAATTCCTTATCAAGCAGGTAATAGACGGAAATTGTTGTTTTCCCGCTTCCTGCCGTACCGGATAAAAGAACAGGCGTGGGGTTTCTTAAAACTTCCTGCTGTTCCCTGGTTAAATAAAGAAATAATTCAAAATTATCCGGATCTGAATTCTTTAAAATGCGTTCCCATTCACTGTCGTCAAGGACAAGCCATTTCTGGGGTCCATAATCTTCCAGGGCTTTTTCTTCCAGGGCTTCCTGGGAAAAATACTCCTGCTTTAAATCTTCTAGCATGATCTCTTCATATTCTTCACTCTCCACAGGTTGAAAATTCAAGAAAGGAGCATTGTCCGGCAGGATATTCTTTGCCTTATCCGAAATATCATCATGTTTTACAATGCCCCAGAGGTAGATTGCAGTCTGATCTGCATACCTGCCCATGGTAAAAAGTATCCTGTCCCCCCGGCTCAGGCGGGCTTCGAAAATCACTTTCCCGGAAATACCTTTCAGCTTTTTTACCTTTACCCCGGAATCCAGAATACCGGCCTCGAGAAATTCCAATTTTTCCTGGAACCGCTTTTTTTTATTTTGTCCCATGGTCAGGAGATACGATTTAAGCGAATGATTAAGCAGAACTATATAACGCATACTGAAAGCATTATTATCATAAATTAACAGATTAATCAAATGGTGAGAAAACTGGAGTAATCGGATAAAATCGGAAAAATTCTTATTTCAATTTTTGTATCTTACCGGGCAATTGCATAAATCAATAAAATTTATTGAAAAATAGCCGGTCACCGTGAATTACCTGCTGGAATTTATATCAATAATGGTATAAATTATTAATAAAGAGATAAATCCCCTTTTTCATGAGTTGAAACAGATTCAAGTGGAGGTATTCTATATATGAAAAAAATAATTTTTGCAGCTTTCCTGACTATATTATCTTTATCTTCGTTTTGTCAAAATCTTGACCTGATTATCAACGATCTGTCGATCTTCTTTGAAGAATTGGAAAAAGAAATGGTCCCGCATACCCTTCAAAATGAACTTTCCGGCTATGGGATCGGAGAAGCGGATTTTGACGACAAAAGACTTTTCTTTTTTTCTGCCTCTATTGGTGCTAATCTTACTTCGGGTTTATTTAAGTTCATCGATAAAGAAAACAGCTATTTTGAGTATCTTAATGTATATAATTTTATGGATTCGATCGTCCAGGAAACACCCGATTTTATCCAGGACGGTTATAAAACGGCCCAATCATTCATGCCTTATTTCAACCTCAGGATGGGGGCTGGTTTTAATTTCTTTTTTGACACGGATGTCATTATTCTTTTTTCCATTTTCCCGGGTTTTTTTGCAGATGTTATCGGGGGTTGGATAGACCAGGAGAATTTTGAATTGAACAGTATAAATATCGGTATACGGATAAGGAAGGTGTTGTTAAAGGATAATGGTTTGTTTCCCGCCATATCCCTGGGGATAGGATATACATTTGCGAATTTTCACCTTGGATACGGGGTGCCGAAGTTTGAACAGGATTTAGGTGGAGATCAGCTTATCATAAGCGGGAACCTTTATCTTGAATCCTTTATGCATGCCGCAGGGATTGATTTCGCGATTTCCAAAAGGTTTTCCTTTTTCATTCCTTTTTTAAAGGTCAGTGCTTATTACCAGTGGACTCAATTCGGCGGAGGGATGAATGATTTCAATGCAAGGATAGAGAATACGGTCGGGACAGTGATTGCAGAAACAGACAATGGACCGGAATCCATTGTTAAAATGTCTGAACTTTCCATTATCCTGAACGGGGGGTTTGAAATAAAATTAGGGGGATTTGCCCTTATTCCGTATAGTACATTTCATACAACAACCGGGAGTTTTACTGTAAACCTCGAAACAAGAACCGAGTTTTAAACAGACAGGAATGTATCTGTAAAAACATCATTTACCCTTATGCTGTGTTATTTCGTTTATCGTCCATTCAAAGACTTCATGGATAATTTCTCCGGGTGGTGTTTTAATTACTCCACTATCGATTAAGACGTGGACAGCTTTTCTTGATTGCTCAATATCCCGTAACGCCAGTTCAAATGTTTCGTCCCAGGAAAGTTGTACCCGGCCGAATCCCTGTTCCAGTGCGTTCCCGGCAACATCTGCTGCTTCCCGGGGAAAGACGCCTACCTCATCCATCCTGGCAATGATATTATCCGGGTTTATTCCCCTTTTTTCCGTAAATTCCGCTATGGATTGTGCCGCTGCAATGATCATACTGTCGGAGATTTTCCTTGCACGTGCAAGCAATGCACCTTTAAGAATACCGGGGAATCCCAGTGAATTATTCACCTGGTTGGGAAAATCGCCCCTTCCTGTTGCAACGATATATGCCCCTGCTTTTTTTGCAGCATAGGGATAAATCTCCGGGATAGGATTTGCACAGGCAAAAACGACCGGCTTTACAGCCATTTCCTTAATCCACCCCGGTTTTACTACATCCGGTCCCGGTGTTGATAGAGCGATAAGCACATCAGCATTCTTTAGTGCCCGGTCGTGTTCCTTTATTTTTTCGGGATTCGTTTTTTCGCAGAGTTCCCATTTCCTGTAATATCTTTCATCTGCTTTCAGGTCCTCACGGTCTTTGTGAAGGGAAGCTTTCGAATCGAACATAATCATTTTTTCCGGATTACCCCCGGCCTGGATAATGATTCTTGCAATAGCAGTATTGGAAGCACCGGCACCCAAAAAGACAATTCGCACTTTATTCAACTCCTTATCCACCAGTTTTAAGGCATTGATAAGTCCGGCCAATGTGACACATGCTGTTCCCTGTGCATCATCGTGCCATACAGGAATATCACACTCTTTCTTTAATACATCCAGAACCCTGTAGCAGTCCGGTTGTGAGATATCTTCCAGGTTCACAGCACTGAAGCTTGGTTGTATCATTTTTACAAATTCGATAATTTTTTCTGCCTGATGCCGGCCGTTTTTGTCCCTGGTATCGATACATAACGCTGTTGCATCGATTCCGCCAAGGTATTTCATTAAAAATGCTTTCCCTTCCATTACTCCAAGACCGCCGGGCGGCGAACAGTCACCATCCCCAAGCACCCTTGTTGAATCACTTACCACAGCAACGTGATTGCCCCGGTTTGTAAGATCATAAGACATATCGTTGTTATCCCGGATTGCTGTCGATATTGCGGATATGCCCGGGGTATACCAGACATTAAACCAGTTAAACCCGAAAACGCCGGCTTTGGGTAGTGTCTGCATTTTCCCGCCATAAAAGCGGTGCATTATGGATGCAAGTCTTTTTAAAAAGAGAGTATGTGCCCGGGCTGTCTGTTCGGGTGGAAGAAACTGTGCAAAAAGATCGGTAACATTTTCAAGGGTGATTCGTACTTTTTCCATGTTTTAAAGGCCTTTCTTATTATTATATAGAGGGTAATTGTTTAAGCAATAGCACAATAAAAAAGAATAATCATTTTAAGCCGGATGTTAATAATTTCATTAATAAGTAACATAATAAATTTTCTGAAATAAAGAAACAACCGGGCTGTTTTTTGATTATAAAGAGAGAAATCGATTGTTACCTTTATAATCAAAAAACATATCCTATGGCGAACCGATATCTGCCCCGGTATTTGTTCCTGCTGCACTACTCTGATGGCAGGTTCCTGCCGGGGTTACGGCCCCTTTTTTACCGAGTGCCCAGTTCTTTCCATCTGCATTATCTGCCGCAAGATTTTTTAAATAAATTGAGCCGGATCCATTATCAGCAGGCCATGGGGAATCATCTGTATATTCCAGAGTATGAAGAGCATTCACATGTAATAGATGATCGCCATTGTATGAGGAAAAGCTGTTCCAGATACTGATTTTAACAAATTTTTATATAATAAGAGTATCTTTAATAAAATTTTAAAGAAATCATAGGATTTGCCTTTCTCATGTAATTAATGTATATGAAAAGAATGATATTTTATAACATTTTTTCTGAAGATGAATTCCAGGGGTTAAAAATGGGAAAGCCAGAGGACTTAAAAAAGTTGTATATACATTATAAAGAGCCGCTTCTTTATTTTTTATTAATACATTTAAAAGGAAACAGAAGCATAGCAGATGATATTCTTCATGAAACTTTCGAGATTGTAATAAAAAAGATTGTAAAAATAAAGACAAAAAAAAATTTAAAAAGCTGGTTATTCAATATTGCCTATAAAAGACTGTTATTATATTACAGGAAACAAAAATATGATAAGGAAAAAATACGGTTATTTATAAATGAAAAAATATGTATTAACTATGAAACACAGGAACTATTAGAGAAAAAAGAAAAGAATTTACTTATAACGTTAGCCCTGGAAAGGATAAAATCCGGTTATAAAAAGGCAATCGAAATGAAATATATAAATGGGTACTCACAAAAAGAAATAGCAAAAAAGCTTAACAAGACAGAAGGTGCAGTAGAACAATTATTAAACAGGGCTAAAAAAGCCATGAGAAATGAAATAAGTACATTACATGACAATTATTTCAAGAAAGGAGGAATCAAATAATGAAAGAGTGGATTAAAAACCTGACAGGAGAAGAGATTGCAGAAATACACAACTGGAAACATTTATGGGAAAAAACCCAAACTACAGAAGAATTTGACCAGAAAATATTCAAAATGATAGATGATTATGAAAACAAGAGAAAGAAGAAAAAACCAATACTTAAAAAATTCATTTTAGCAGCAGCAATATTTTTTACGTTTATAATTATACCTTTATTTTTGATACTATATAATTCAAAGGAGAAAAATTATTTATTTCTTAAGAAGACAGAAAACAACGTCTTTTTTACAATACAAAATAAGATTACACCCCTTAATATCGGTGACAGAATAAAAGAAAATATAACTATACATACAGAAATTGCTTCAATTTGTACAATTCAATATAAAAAGAATGTCAGTATAAATATATATGAGAAATCAGAATTAAAGGTGATTGAAAATAAAAAAGAAAATATTTCTTTTACACTAAATGAAGGAGAGATTTTAATAAATGAAAATAACCATAAAGAAATGCAAATTTCATTTTATACAGAAAATGCATTTATTTATGCTGTAAATACCGAATATTCTGTAAAATACGAAAAATTTGACAATAGGACAACCGTTAAAGTATTTGAAGGTACAGTCCATATAGAAACAGTCCATGAAAGAAAAGTGATTGATCTAAAAGCAGGAGAAGAAGCTATTATTAAGGGAAACCAATTATTATGTAAGCAGCCGGATGATTTTAAAGAAAAAAAGAAAGAATGGATAATAAGGACAATCTATTTTAATCCTGACATAAAAGAAGCTATTACTGGATTCGATGCATTTGAAGACTATATTATTGCTGTAACAAGGCATTCCATTGTTTGTTTTACAAAAGATGAAATCCAGTGGGAACATACAGTTAAAAATACTATTATTACACCTCCAACTATTTATAATAAAAAAGTCTATATTCCAGCAATAGATGCAATCCTCTGTTTTAATTTGTATACAGGAGGAAGGGAACCTGATATTACAACCAGAGAAACCATGAAACCGGGGAACAGGATACTACAATACAATAAAGAACTATATTTTATTTTTCCTTCCGGCATTTACCTTTTTGACAATAACAACCAGGTAATTAATAAAGAACCATTCATTTATATCATTGATGCTGCCACTCCCGTATTTTATAATAACCAAATATTTAGCACTTCATACCTTACAAAGAATGCAGAAGCATATGATCTTACCGGAAAACTTTTATGGACTATCCCGCTTAATGATAAAAGTTCATGTTCACCGGTTATTGTGAATGATTTTATATATACCGGAACAAATAATTATACACTTTATAAAATAAATTTAGCCGGAAATATAGAAAAACAGAAACAACTAAAAGAAACAATACAAGTAATAATACCTGGTAATGAACAATTTTTTTATATAACTACCGGGAAAAACAGCCTTTTTACAATTAACAACCAAACCTTGAATATTGAAAAAGTTTATGATAATATAAAAACGGCATTCTTCCATAATAATACACTTTTTATGGGAAAGGGTGATAACACTATAATAATAATTGAAAATAATACGAAAAAAGAAATAACTTTGATAAATTCATTTGTTACTGCTTTTATGTATCATGAAAACGGTTATTATGCAGGGCTTTATAACGGATATATACTCCAACTTATAAAAGAATAAAAAGGTATATTTTAATGAGAATTCAATTTTGTTTAATTTTGCTATTATGTATATGTATAACATGGATTTTTCCTGAAAATACAGAACAAACGATTCTTATCCTACCTTTTATAAATACAGGGATGGAAACTGAAAACCTGGATGAAAACCTGTTTATAAGCTATTTTTATGTCTATTTTGAACAGCTTGAATTCTTTACTGCCATACACCCTTACAA
>JAFGQK010000198.1 GCA_016935735.1 Spirochaetales bacterium
AATCTTGTTATTTTAACAAGATTTTAAGTCAAAATAGCACGGATTCTTCTATCTATTTCTGTGTAATCGGTGGTTTCCCTTTTCTTCCATTAAATAATTTGCAGAGCTATGTTCTAATTTTAATATGGAAGATATAAATATCCTTGAACGGGAAGGGCATAAGGCTTGTAAGGGATTTTACCAGGGTTTACTCCGTTTCCATTCAAAGCGGCATCACCCAGCCTATCGATATTGTCGATACGGTGACAGTGAAAGAAATAAGCTTTTATAAAAGCAATCACCTGTTCTACGCTGTGCTGATTTTTCTGCTCATTCTCTATTCCGGTGTGATCTTTTTATTTTCCCGGGTAAAGCAATACAAAAATGGATTGGCAAAAAAGATTCAAAAGGTGGTGCTGGCCTGCCGGGATATCAATGTGGACCGCAATTTTGATGAAGAAACAAAAAGGATTATTCACTATATCGGGGAAAATTACTGTAAACATGATCTGACCGTTGATGCATTAAGCCGGGGCTGCCGGATTCCGGTAGTGAGAATACCGCAATGCCTTAAAAAGCATTTTGGTTTAAGCTTCCCCCATATCTGAATGCCCATACGACTTGCAGAAGCAAAGAGACTTTTAAAAGAGACGGATATTATGATATCAGAGATTGCCTCCCAGGTCGATTTTCACACTATCCCCCATTTTAACCGCATTTTCAAGGATAATGAAAAGGTTTCACCCAAAGATTTCCGTAATAGAGCAATACCGCTTTTACCTGAAAAAAAATAAATAGAATCAGGTCACCTTGTTTTATGTAAAGGTACTGTACTAAAGCCTTTATATCGCTGTATTAACTCCCACATATTCTTCATAGGTAAAGAGAATAAAGGAACCGTCTACGTAATCCGAACCGAAATCCGAATATTTTTCTCTTGTCGTCACATAGATCCCTATTCCCGGTAAATAAGCTACATCACCCAGTAATGTTCCGGCCGGAATACTATGGGATGTTGTTGCTGCCGGTAACAGTACCCTGTAATCTTCCCCACTCTGCGTATCAAAATAGAAAATAAAAACCTCGTTTTGGTCATGGTCTGTAGAAGGGAGAGTCCAGGTTAACATGGTAGCGGCACCTTCATTCCATGCAGCACCGTTATCATGCGAAGTGATTGTAGGAGCAGGCGGCATGACAATTGTCTGTTCGAACGTTTTCTCATTACATACGATTTTTACCGTATAGCTTTCTCCCGGTGTTAATGTTATGAGTGTTCCGTCGTCGACATAACCCCAGTCACTATCAAATGGAAGCTCGATATCATTAATCGTTACCGTTGCATCCGGAATTAATGTCCCCATATATCCATCTTCACCCCAGATCATGGCATCGTCCTCGAGCACGGCGATTGCAATATCCTCTTCCTCCGCATAACTTATATATCCCACAATCCCTATTGTCTCTTCATCTCCATTTCCATCCTCTGCCGGAGGACATCCGGCCAGTAAAATGGTAAGACTAATCAGTAAAAAAATAATTTTTTTCATTTTTTCCTCCTATATTATAATAAATAAACTCGTTATGTATAGAAAGTATAAACAAATAATGGGCAGCTTTTCAATTGAAATTTGTTTTGCTTTCATAATACGGACACCATACTCATTAAAAAAATAAGTGAGTTACCTGGAAATTGTATTCCTGTTTTATTACACTTAAAAAGACAGTTTCCAGATAAGGAGAAATATATGAAGAAAGTCCGTATCCTTATTCTTCTGTTTCTTGTTCTGCAATCCCAGGTCGCAGGCCAGGTACGCTGTATTATTGCTTTTATTGACCAGGATAATGTCCCCGTTTCCGGGCTTACTGCACGGATTACGGCAGGAAAAATAACTGGCCAGGGTGATATAACGGACGGCCGTGTCATTGTTCCGCTTCCCTTTGCCGGCAGTTATACCGGGACCATCACATTAGTAATCCAGACAAATGACCGGCAGCCTGTCGGGATACTTGCTTTATCAAGCAAAGCAGCGACATCCATGAATTTTTCCATTACCTATACAATTTCAAAAACACCAGTGGACATGTATCTTTCCGGGAACGGGAAAGTCCTGCCTTCCAGGGAAGGAATGATCCCTGTAAAGCTTGCATATTCGCAGCAACTGCCGGAATTAAAACCACCGGTATTCGATCCTCTCCCGGGTACCTATAGTGAATTTATTTCCGTGACCATTCAAAACAGGACAACCGGTGCGCAAACCTATTATACGACCGATTCTTCAATCCCGGCCCCCGGCACGGGGATCCTTTATACTGAACCTGTTACACTCACGGATGCCTGTACAATCAAGGCCATGTCCGTATGTAATGGATTTAAGAACTCGGATGTTGTAACAGGAACCTACGACTTTTTCTTCGGTGCCCTTCCTGCACCGGGAATATCCCCGGCAGCAGGGACATATCAATCCCCCCGGACAATAACAATTTCGAGTACCGTTCCGGGGGTTGAATTGTTTTATTCCCTGGGTGATTCTTTTATAAAATATGCCGGGCCACTGGTTTTAACAGATTCCTGTACAATCTCTGCGCAGGCAAAAAAGAAATACTACGGGGATTCGCCGCTTGTCCAGTCACAGTTGACAATTCTGAAAAGGGATTTGAGTAACACTGTGATAAAGAATCCTGTACAGGGAACACCGGAATGGGCGTTATGGAAACTATTTGCCCTCCTGGATAAGAACAATTTTGATGAATTTCGGAATCTTCTCTGTCATGAGGAACTCTGTTGTAATGACAATGCGATTACTTCTTTACAAAAATACAACTGGGTGACCATGAAAAATAAGATTCACTATTTTCTTATCGATTCGACACAGTACTCTTTCAAGATTATACGGACAAATCCGCCGGAGCTTACCGGCATCGATGAAATTATATATATCTATGTGTATGCCGGGGAAGGAAGGATGCCGGAGCCATTCAAGGTGAAACTTACTGCCGACGGCACTTATAAGCTTATACAACTGTAACAGGAAGAATATCTTTCATTTTTTCCTTTGCATTAATTCATGTGCCGGGATAGAAGCTAACCAACTACCAACTGGTAAAAAACAACAGGAAGAATCAGGTATGAATGATGAAGAAACATACCCGCGTGGGTTTGCCCGGAATGCGGATGCAGGAAAATCGAAATTCACTGTAAATCGAAATATATCCCATTAAATTAAAACTTCCTCTGGGGGGAATTCGAAAACAGGCAAAACTACTTGACATAAAAAATAGAACCACTGAATACACGGAAAACACTGAATGAAGAAGAGCTAT
>JAFGQK010000199.1 GCA_016935735.1 Spirochaetales bacterium
AAAGAACAAAATATTGGTAACACTTTATTTTCTCCTGGTTCGTAATAACGAACCTGCTCCTGTGAAAATGCTTGTTATTTTGCTCGGCTTAACCCCTGGCCGAGTAAAAAGACTCTCTTTACATCCTCAAAGTTTTTGATTGAGTCAAATACTGTCCAGGCTTTTTTTACTCCCTCAAAAAGGGAAGGGAAAAACTCTGCAAAAGCAGAGTTTAAGGTAAGATTGTTCATGCTAACACCTCCAGGTGCAGCCGGTTGAAATAGCTGTTTTATATTTCTCTGTTACCGGGTCACGAAAACGGACATAATAAATTTGTTTATTCTTTTTTGCAGGACGTTTATAAAGGGCATACGGACTTTTCGGACGTGCCATGTTTCCACCTTCTCTGCGCATTAGTGACTTTCAGAGTCACAATGCTGGTCACACTCAGGATTACATGGAAACGCCGGTTGTCCGGTAGTCTCCTAACTCCTTATTTAATAAGGAGTTACAAATGGGCGATAACAGATTTGAACTGTTGACTTCTACCGTGTGAAGGTAGCACTCTCCCGCTGAGTTAATCGCCCGGATATGTATAAAATATCATAAGAACTATAAAGATGTCAAGAAATTGTTGAAGGATATTTTCTTCTCTGTCATAAAAAAGGAATGGGGGTTGATACTAATACCAGAGGTAAATTTTATCTATTTGCCGGTAAAAAAAATACGTCCCGGTAATAAGCAAACAAATACCGGCGGCCCCTGTAACAGGCCCTGTAATGAAAAGAAATAACTCCCTGCCCCCGAAGATGAACAGGCTGGTAAGAGTAACATAGAGAAATCTTTTGTTCCTTAAGAATGCAGCAATAAGAAAGTTAATAATGGCAAAAAAACCCAGGGCCACATTGGCCAGAAAAATACTCAGTTCATCTCCCGGTTTGTATATAAGTTGCGAGAGTATAATTGAAGAATCCAACGGCACAATATATGCAGCAATTAAGGAAAGTGCGAGTCCCCCGCCAAGAAGTATCCCGAAATTCTGGTATTTGATTTCCAGGGAATAAAGACTGGATAGAAAAAAGGCTATAAGGCCAAAAAATCTTCCGAATATGACAATTCTTGTGAAAAGCAATCCGAGGAAAACAGGCATACCCAGTTGAATATAAAGAAGAAAAACCCTGAATCCTTCAAAGGAAAAGCAAAAAAGGAAGATTGTATAAAAAAAGATTTCCGGGGATGCAATTTTAATAAATAAACGTCTGAATAGAATTCCTGCTATAAAACAGAAAAGTATAAAAATAAGAATAATTATTATGCTGTTTAGGAGAAATCCGGGTGTTACCGGGGTTTCTTTATATAAAAACCACCAGTATTGCGGTTTCACATTAAGTTTGCCAGGAAAAAGTACGTCTGCTGTTATAAACAGGGAAAATGAGTATAAAATTCCACAGAAAATAAGAAATAATAAAATAATTCCTGCAAGTAATATGTTGTTTCTTACGCTTACTACCATTCGATATTTCTCTCCGAAAGAGAGTATACCCGGTTTATAAATTTTTTACAAATCATGTTTTTCTCACTTTGAATAAATCCACCTTAGTAAAACAACAATTGGGATTCAACTATGTTGAATATTTTACCAAAGCCCTGCTTTCCATTACAGGAATACAACAGGACAGGTTTTAAAGTGATTGATTAATAATAAAATACTCTATATAAAAAGGAAAAGTAATGTATAAAATAGTGTATATCGTATCAACATTCAAAAAGGGAGGCCCGAGTAATCAGCTTTTCAATATCATTAAAAACCTGGACAGGGATACCTTTACCCCATATATCATTACTCTATCACCGGAACCGGAAAACAGCATGATAAATAATTTTAAAACCCTTAAGTGCGAAATCATTTCTTTGAATCTTAACCGCATAGAAGGATTTTTATCTGCAAAAAGGAAAATACAATCCCTGTTCAAACGTATAAAACCGGATATAATCCATACATCGGGTATTCGCAGTGACAGTATCTGTCAGAAAATTATAGATAAAAAGAAACATGTTTTAAGTATAAGAAACTATCCACGGGAAGATTATATTGCAAAATACGGGATTATCCGTGGAAATTTCCTTGCTGTAACTCATTTTAACATTATTAAAAAGGCAGATTATGCCATAACCTGTTCCAGACGGCTTTCTCATAAATTCAGGGCAAATAATAATATTCAACTGCGATACATTCATAACGGTGTGGATACGGATATATTTGTACCGGTGAAAAACGATACGAAAAAAAACCGTCTTAAAAAAAAGCATGGATACAAACCTACTGATTGCCTTGTCCTTTCAATGGGAGCATTGATCCCGCGTAAAAATACAGAAACCATTATAAAAGCTTTTATGCATAACCGGGACGGGAATCTAAAATTACTCATACTGGGAGACGGGAGTGAAAGGGCAATCCTGGAATCACTGGCACAGAATGATAAGAGAATCCGGTTTTTCGGCGATTTGAATGATGTCACTGAGTTTTTGCAGCTCTGTGATTTCTTTGTATCTGCATCTTTTTCAGAAGGGCTGCCCAATAGTATAATGGAAGCCATGGCCTGTGGGGTGCCTGTTATCCTGTCGGATATCGAGGCTCACCGGGAATTGCTTGAAACTTCGAAATGGTTTTTTAAGCCGGATAATGTGAACGAGCTTCTTACGATACTGAATACCCTTCATGAGTCTGACCGGAATACGGTATCCCTGGAAATGAAGCAAATTATCAATCAACATTTTACTGCCAGGATAATGAGTGAACACTATCAGAAACTCTATAAGGAAATGATTCAGGGGTAGTATGGAATTCTCGAAAAAGGAAAAAAAGATAGCCAATCTCCTTTCCCGTTTCCCCGGGTTAAAAAAAATAATAAAATATACCTACCAGTCTATCAATTATCTGGCATACAGACCCAAAGATAAGATTGTTCTTCATCCTGCTGTTTCAATAAAGCGGATAGGTGCGGATGATAAGGGGAGTTTCTTCGGTTATTTTCAACACTCTCCCGACTTAGAGGGACGAATCCTGTACCACCAGTTTGATAAGAAAACGGTACAGAAACAAAACATCGCTTTTATTGATATTTTCCTGGATAATACAAAAATATCAGAAACAAATTCCTGGAACTGGCAGCAGGGAGGTATGGTAAACTGGACAGGAAAGCATTGTATTGCCCATAATTATTATGATTCCGGGTATAAATGCAGGATTATTGATGCAAAGAACAATACGGTAAAAACAATACCCTACCCCTTTTATTCTTTTTTCCCGGATGGGAACAGCTTTTTAACCCTGAATTTTAAACGGCTGGCAAGGGTAAGTCCGGCGTATGGCTATTTTAATGAAAGCACCAGACCGGTTTGTCCTTATGATCCGGATGATGGTATAGTTAAAATTGAGATTAACGATTACAGCAAAAAGCTTCTTATCTCTTTTCAGGAATTGACTGCTCTGAAACCAAAGGAAACAATGAAAAATTCCTGGCATTGGGTAAATCATATTAATATTGCCCCGGATGGCAACCGGTTTATGTTTTTCCACCGGTGGTATATCCCCGGGGGAGGAATCTTTAGCCGGCTTATTAGTGCAAATAAAGAGGGAAAAGACCTTTTTATTCTTGCTGATGATGATATGGTAAGCCATTGCTGCTGGAAGGATAATCAGACAATAATTGGCTGGTTCAGAAAAAAAGGCATTGGGGATAATTATTACCATATCAGGGATAAATCGGGTGAGTTTTCCATGTTGAACAATACCCTGCTGAAACAGGATGGCCACCCGGGTATTTCAAAAAATAAACAATGGCTTCTTACCGATACATACCCGGATAAATCCCGGATGAGTACATTATTACTTTATAATATTAAAGAAGACAAAATAATCCCTCTAGGGTCTTTTTTTTCTCCATTAAAGTATTCCGGGGAATACCGCTGTGATTTGCATCCAAGATTTTCCCGGGATAATAAATCGGTCTTTATTGATTCGGTTTATGAAGGAACCAGGCATCTCTACCAGATCGATATAGCAGGATTGATGAACGGATAATTTTGGAAATTAGCCGAACCGGTTTTAAATGACCTGCTGATGAAAAAACCGGCATTCATCGTTAAGTTCTGGTACGCACCACATTTTTTTCCCGCCATGGCTTTATTCCATGGCTCTTTAAAATTAATCGAATTGATTCCCGGCTGATATCCGTTAGTATTTTTTTCGTAACAACTTCTTTAGTCAGAAGTCTTATCGTCCACCGGTCATAACCATCAGGAGGGACAGAACATAGCTCCGCAAATTATTTAATGGAAGAAAAGGGAAACCACCGATTACACCGAGATTACACAGATTTTTCTATCTATTTCTGTATTATTTTGACTTAAAATCTTGTTAAAATAACAAAGCGTTGGCCGCCAGGTTAAAGAGACCAGCATACTAAAAAGAACCTGGACAGCCTGTTAATTGGGTTGTGGGCTTAAGCCTTCGCTATGTAATCTGTCCGGGTAGAATCGGGCGGTTGCCCGCCCGAAGCCCCCACAGACCCGTACGAGCCCAATTAAGGCATACGGTTCCTCA
>JAFGQK010000200.1 GCA_016935735.1 Spirochaetales bacterium
AAACTGAAACCCCGGTCCCGGCACAGACCCGGACCCCTGTACCGGCGGAAACTGAAACCCCGGTCCCGGCACAGACCCGGACCCCTGTACCGGCGGAAACTGAAACCCCGGTCCCGGCACAGACCCAGCCTCCTGTACCGGCAGAAACTGAAACCCCGGTCCCAACGCAGACCCGGACCCCTGTACCGGCGGAAACCGAAACCCCGGTCCCGGCACAGACCCAGCCTCCTGTACCGGCAGAAACTGAAACCCCGGTCCCGGTACAATCCCCGCCCCCGAATCTTGAAAAGGTGAAAAAAACAAATGAAGATGGTTCTTTTGAAATAACATACCATACGAAAGAGGGAATTTCCTATAAAATAGAATATTATGATGAATCTGGCTCACTTGAATACTATATAGAGTATCTTTATGATTATGAAGGAAGAATAGTCGGAGTGGTCAAAAAAGATAAAGACGGTAATATCGTCGAATGATTTCAATTACCGGACTGTTTATCATTCTGGATAACATCAATTGTAATATATTTTTTCTCTTCTATAATGATATTTCCTATGGGGTTTTGCCGGACATGTGAATTGTTTACCCCCCTGGCTATTAAATAATCATATATCTTTCTTGCCCTGATTTTACATAATTCAAGTTCCCTTTGCGGATTCTGCATAAATTCCGAATAACCGCGAATTGATATGACCAGTGTATCATTATGGTTAAGTATTTCAGCCATCCCATCTAGAATAGGCAGGGATTCGGGAGTCAACTCTTCATTATTGAAGAGGATAGTATAAAATAAAATCGAGTCGCCTGCTTTCGATTTTTCTAATTTATCAAGATACGGGTCATCGTATCTTTCTCTGTCATTCTCCTCACCGGCATGTTCATTTTGATCCGTAATGGTATCTATTGGTACTTCTGTTTCCTCCTGCGTGTCTATAATTATATCATTATTTGTAGTAGTGTCTTCATGAACAGGTCCGGTTGATTTTTTGCCGAAATTAACTATTAATCCGGCCTGGCCCCGGAACATCCATGATTTCACTCCCCCTGGCATAATCTCGCTGGTATAATTCCAATACGAAGCATCAAACTCCAGATAAAACCTGAATGGCTCCAGCCCGGGGTTTATATGTATTCTTGCTCCTGCTGTATAAAAGATATCTTCCATAAGTTCATTCTGTGAGAACAGAAGATCAAGTCTGTTTACTATTTCCAGGCTTAAAAAACCGGTAAGATAAAACATCGAATTGAATAATAATGCAAATCCGGGTATTCCCCTTCCCAGCCATCCTGAATTATTAAAATCAAAAGACGATTGATTCCATACAAAGCCTGCACTTAGTTTTAACATGAGCCACGATGTCACATCATACATGGCAGTGAGCATACATCCCAGATCAAGCCATGCCCCTTTAAACAACAATGATTCCTTATTTCCATTTAAATTCATATATTCACCAAAGATATCCAATCCTGCTGTAAACCTGGCAATCCTGATTCCCGCCATCCACGCAGTCGAAAAGCTTATACCATCCATTTCAAACATTGGTTCATAAAACCATGGCGAGGTCTGAATTTCACCTTGAAGGCAGAAATTGATATCACCGAAACCATTAAATTGGGACAGAATGCAGAGTAAAAGTATAAAAATGAAAGCTTTTTGTTTCATACTCCCTTCCTCATGAAATTATCTTCGTATTTTTCACCTTCTTTCCCTTATCAACCTCTATTTAACGAATTCAAAACAACTTGATTTTTATTACCAAAGACAATTACATTCCATACCCATCGTCTATATAAATTTCAGGACACTGATAATTAGCAAAGAACCCTTATAAAATATAATAGAAAAAAAGTAAAAAATCAATTTTTTATTTTCAACATCCTTTGACATCGACTCATAAGGCCCTTTGATTTATATTTTTTTTAAAAATAACCTTGAATATCATAGAAAGTTTAAATATAATAACCTACTATCTTTAAGTAAAAGTCATTTGAATGAGTAAGATACAGATTGAAAATTTAATATATGAAAATATTACCCTTTATATTGTCGATACAAGTGATGGGATAGAAATAGCTTTTAAAGGATCTATTGATATGGAATATCCGCATTTCAAGCTTGATCCGTACTTTGAACGAATACATAAAGCTATTTTACAAAAGAAAATCAAGTATGTATATTGTAATCTCCAGGAACTCTGTTATATTAATTCCAGCGGTATCCGATCTGTTATCAAATGGATTCTGGATCTTACCGCGATGAAGGATTCTGATGATGCGTATCATATTATTTTTGTAATCAGCAAAGAATATAAATGGCAATCTGCCAGTTTTGAATTTATTGTAAATTTATGTCCTGAACTGATTCATATTCAAAAATAATTATCCGGGATACATAACTGTCCGGTGGTCCACACGGGCCTTTGTTATTATTTTTCTTGAATTTCCATTTATATATCACTTATATTTATAATAGAAAGACCCTTTTAAAAAATAGAATAAATAAACGTAACGGGATAGATATGAGAATATTTTTTTGATTGTATCTATTTTTTACCGGGGTTTAAATGATTGGATTTTTTCGGAAATTACTATATATTATTCTGTTTTTATTCTTCTTTTATGGATGTGATATTTCATTCCATAATCCTTTTTTTAATAATTATTCTGATAAAGAACACGGGGATACCCTGACCCCGGTACCAACGCTGATACAATCCTCCACTGAACCCACACCGGAATCAACGCCGGAACCGGCATCAACCCAGAATATCTGGACATGGATTTCCGGGAGTAATTCCGGCGGGGAAAGCGGGTTTTATGGGACAAAAGGCATGGCATCAGGATCAAACATTCCGGGTGCACGGCAGGACAGTATAAGCTGGATTGACAGTACCGGAAACCTGTGGCTGTTCGGCGGGATTGGGTATGATAAAGCAGGGGCAAATGGAATAATAAATGATTTATGGAAGTATGATGGGATATACTGGACATGGGTTTCCGGGGGTGATACAAGAGATCAGAGTGGTATTTATGGCACAAAAGGTGTTCCGAATGTTTCCAATATACCGGGTGCGCGGCAGGGAAGTATAAGCTGGATTGACAGTTCAGGGAATCTCTGGTTATTCGGGGGATATGGACTGGATACCGGCACAACGAAGGATCAGCTTAATGATCTCTGGAGGTATGACGGGACATACTGGACATGGGTTTCCGGCGGTAATACAGGAGGGAACGACGGGATATACGGAACTCAGGGCATACCGGACGATGAAAACATTCCGGGTGCACGGCAGGATAGTGTAGCCTGGATCGATAGTACAGGGAACCTCTGGCTGTTCGGGGGGTTCGGATTTGACAGCACCGGATCGAGCGGCCGTCTTAACGATTTATGGAAGTATGATGGGACATACTGGACATGGGTCTCCGGGAGTAATACCATTAATCATAGTGGGGTCTACGGAACAAAAGGTTTCGCCGCAGGATCCAATACCCCGGGAACCAGGCGTTACAGCACGGGCTGGATCGACAGTGACGATAATCTGTGGCTGTTTGGCGGCTCAGGAGAAGACAGTGCCGGTGATAATGGCCATCTTAATGATTTATGGAAATATGACGGGACATACTGGACATGGATTTCCGGGAGTAATCTATGGTGTGAAAGCGGGAGTTATGGTATAAAAGGAGAGGCGGACAATTCAAACATACCCGGGGCACGATATTACAGTGTCTGCCGGATAGATACCGATAATAACCTGTGGCTGTTCGGGGGATATGGCTATGACAGTACAGGGACTAAAGCAAATCTTAATGATTTGTGGAAGTTTGACGGAACGGATTGGACATGGGTTTCCGGGAGTAATACCGGGGATCAAACCGGAACATATGGAGCAAAAGGGGTACCGGCTTTAACAAATATCCCGGGAGCCAGGTATAGCAGTATTGTCTGGATGGATACCGAAGACAATATATGGCTGTTCGGGGGATATGGTTATGACAATTCAACATCAAAAGACAAGCTCAATGACCTGTGGGAATATGAGCCCTGACAAATAATAAAAATTGAAAATTACACCAAAAAAACACTGGACAGTAATTCTCTTTACATTTTATCTGTTTATTGTTACCTTTTTAATGGACTTTTTTTTATAACAGTAAAAGAAAACAGTCTATCAAATCGAGAAAGAATATAAAGGGAGAAGAATCGTTGAACAAGGCAATTCTATTTTTCATACCATTATATTTACTGACAGGTTCATTCCTGGCAGGACAGGACATTTTTAAAGGACTGGAGCCACTTGCGGATCTGGACCCGTCTGAGCGATTATCGCTTGCAGTCTCAAATGAAAAATATTCTGTAACACCAGGGGATATTTATCAACTCACCTACCAGCCTGCAGAAGAAATCATGACAATCCTGATTCCGGTTGACCCCGATTACTCATTGAATCTTGGAATTTTTGGGATTATCTCCGGATATGGTCTGACCTTTCCGCAACTCAAGCAAATAATAGAAAAAAAATTCTCATCGGCTTATCCCCGGAGTGCACCATTGCTTTCCATTTATTCAATAAGCATGTTCCAGATCCTTGTAACCGGGGAAGTCCCGCAGACCAGGTACATCAGTGCCTGGGGTCTTTGCAGACTGGGTGAAATTTTAAAGGGTAATACCGGAGAATATTCATCTATTCGTATAGTGAAGATTAAAAATAGTAAAGGGGAAATAAATACTTATGATCTCTTTAAAGGCATTATCCTGGGTGACACCTCCCATAATCCGTATGTAAAAGCAGGTGATACGATTATTGTTTCAAGAAGGGAAAAGCAGATAAGCCTGAAAGGGGAGCTATACCGCCCCGGCACTTACGAGATTCTTAAAACCGACAAATTTTCGGATATTATTGAAATCTACGGGGGTAATTTTACAGAAAAAGCGGATATCTCTTTCTTGAGAGTGGAAAGAGCCTTCGACAATACACTCGTACTTTTAAAATACGATGAGACAGCAGGGAAAACTGCGGATACCATTTTAAAAGATGGAGATACTATTAATGTGGGGCCTGTTTTTACCGGGATGCCGCTCGTATTTATTGAAGGAGCCATACAGGACAGGCATTCAGAGGGTGAAAGTCCATATAAAGATCCCGGTGCATATACGCATCATCTGATTGTTCAGCCGTTTTTTACCGGAGATACCCTTTATGATGTAATGAATAAAATCAAAGATTCGATTATGAACGATGCAGACCTTATCAATTGCTATTTGTTAAAGGGGACAGATAACGGGATTATCCCGGTGAATCTCCAGGCCCTTCTGTATCATCATGATTTATCCCATAATCATACAATGGTAAATTTTGACAGGATTATTATACCACGGAAAACAATGGTTGTAATGATAAATGGTGATGTAAGAAACCCCGGCAACTACAGTTTTGTTCCGAATCAACAGTATACCTATTATCTCGGGCTTGCAGGCGGTGTTGTTAATGGAAGAATTGAAGAAAATACCACCTATATTGTTGACAGGGATGGAAATCAAAAGAAACTGAGCGAGTCTATCGGGATCGGGGATACGATTATAATAAAACGGGCAATGATTATTGTTGCAGGAGCAGTTGCGGCACCGGGAGAATTTCCCTATGTTCCCGGAAAATTATATTCTTATTATATAAACCTCGCAGGCGGGATAAATTACGACAGGAATGACGGGAGTATTATTATTACCGATAAGGAAAATGATAAGAAAGGAAAAAAAGAACATATAGAACCCGGTGATATTATATTTATTCCTTCCAGCGGATTTTCATATAATTTCAATAAGTATATGTCCATTATTGCAACGACATTATCAATTGTAGTGTCTTCTATTTTAATCTGGAACCAGCTTGACCCGGCAGGCAATTAAGCAACGAAGAAAACGGTTTCTCTATTCCGATGTGTCTGAAAATTTCTGCCCGGATAAAGGAAGATAAATCGTAAAAACTGTTCCCTGGTTTATAGCAGAATCAACGGTAATTATTCCATGATGTTGATTTATAATCAATCTGGCTAATGTCAGTCCGATCCCGGATCCATCGCCCTTTGTGGAAAAAAAAGGCCTGAATATATTGGTAAAATCCTCTTTTTTTATGCCAACCCCTGTGTCTTTTACGGCTATCTCAACATATTGCCCCTCGGATAATACAAATTCGTTTGATTTTTTCATGATTTTCCGCTTAACAGAAAGAGATACCATTCCACCTTCCGGCATGGCCTGTTTTGCATTGATAAGAATGTTACTCATTACCTGGTATATCTGGTCAGCATCGACATATACCATTATTTCATTGTCATCACTGTCCAGGAGAATAGTATACAAAGGTATTGTTGCCTGACAAGTGATATACAACCTTTTTTCGTTTTTAATGGTAGAGAAAGCCGGAATTGATTCATCCGGGTTTATACTTTTGTGGAAAAATATTATAATAATCAGACAATGTATCCGATTATTAATATGGAGTAAACCGATGTTCTGGCAAACATATTCAATCAATGAAAATACCCTTTATTGCTTGAAAATGGGCTTCCTGACAATATGGATAAAACAGGTTGAACAGGATCTCTATATTGCCTGGAAACGGTATGATGATGAACAGGATATATCGAAACTCGCTATCTGTGAATCCGGTCCGGATTCACAGGAATTAAGCTGGTCCAGATGGATATTTCATTCAAGATCGCCATCCCTCTTCATTAAACCCTGTTTGCCGGACAGACCGCTTATTATAAAACCTGAAATTCCCATTATTATTCCCAGGGGGAATGGGGGAAGTTTTTTTATTAATGTTCCGGTATGGATTCAGATTGGGGTAAATGAGGAAACCCCTCTTGTTCTTAATGAAATTCCGATCTATATCCTTTCAAATTCATGGTTCGGAGATACTATTTCCGGGGAACTCTGTTATTCAAAAAATTCCCTAATACGAAAAAATTATCTTGACCTGGAGGATAAATCATGGAATGCTGTCTGTGCAATACAGATGAAAAATAACTCTAAATCCGAACTCAGTTTTGACCGTTTTTGCCTGCATACGGAAAATCTTACCCTCTATGCAGGGGAAAAAAGACTCTGGACAAGCCAGGTAAAGATAGAATTCCAGGGGGAAGGTCAATTAAGCCACGTTACCCTGTCAAAAATCCGCCCGGGTTTTGAAAAATCCGTTAAAACCATGAATAAACCGAGAAAAGAGATCGATGACAATATTATTAAAAAAAGTTTCCAGTTCCTTAAAACGATAACTGGTTTTTAACAGAGAAGATATGGTATGGGAAACGATAAAAAGCCTGCTTTTGATTTTTCGAAGATATTTACCGTGGAATGGCTGCTTACCGCACTGCATATTATTCTTATTGTTATTATCGGGCTCATTGTCATAAAGATACTTTCAAGCGTTATTATAAAGATATTCAAGAAAAAATTAACTCCCCAGTCATCCATGATTATACGGAAAACCGTGCTTTACAGCGGGCTGGTTTTTGTTGTTATTTACATTCTTAACCGTCTCGGGATCGAGTTGACTCCCCTTCTGGGTGCAGCCGGGATTGCAGGGATTGCCATCGGGTTTGCCTCCCAGACAAGTATATCAAATTTAATAAGCGGATTATTTCTTATTTCGGAAAAGCCTTTTGCCGTGGGGGATGCGATTAATATCGGGGATATTACCGGTATTATTCTGTCGATCGATCTTCTGTCTGTCAAAATACGGACATTCGATAACAGGTTTGTCCGCATACCGAATGAGAAAATCCTGAATAACGAGTTAATTAACATTACGCGGTTTCCAATACGAAGACTGGATATCGATATAGCAGTCGCTTATAAGGAGGATGCAAAAAAGGTACGTGAATTATTACTCGATATTGTAAAAAACAATCCGTTTTGCCTTATTGAACCCGAACCAATCATCCTGTTTAAAAACTTTGGTAATTCAGCCATGGAATTTCTGCTGGGTATCTGGTTCGAGAAATCCAATTATCTTGCATTAAAAAATTCAATAATGGAAGAAATAAAAGAACGGTTTGACAGGGAAGGGATAGAATTCCCATTCCCCCATAGAGCCCTCTATACGGGAAGCAGTACCAGGCCTTTTCCTGTGGAGATTATTACACATCAATCATCAAACCCTTTTCAAGAATGATTTCAATATTTCTGAAATTCTGTTCCTTGTTAAGGCGGTTCACTTCACGGCCAAGATCATCGACCTGTTTATGTAATTCCATAATCTGATTCCTCATGGATAAAATAATTTCTATTCCTTCCTTATTCACGCCTAAATCAAAATACAGGCGTTTTATCAATCGAACACATTCCAGTTCTTCCCTGTAAACTCCTCTATTTTTGCCCTCCAGCGTAATTTTAATAAGGCCAAATTGTACAAGATCCTGTAAAAAATCCATTTCCAGTTCACATAGTTCAGAAAATTCCTGTAAGGTAAAAAAATCCTTTTCTTTCATGACATTACCTCCCTATGCGAAACTTCTCATCCCGGCCAGTTCTTTTATCATCTTTTTTTCTTTATCCGTAAGATTTTTCGGAATTTGTAAGGATATGGTCACGTATAAATCCCCGGTTTTACCCGGATTATTGTAAACAGGAAATCCCTTGCCCTTTAAACGGAAGGTTGTCCCGGTTTCCGTTTCCGGTGGAATTTTTATTTTAAAACGCCCGGACAGAACATCGATCTCTTCATTACCGCCAAGAAGGGCTTTATAAATGCTTACGGGAATTCCAATAAACAGGTCATTACCCACACGTTTGTAAAACGGATGAAGGGGTATCCGTATAGTGATATATAAATCACCATTTTTCCCTCCTTTATAACCTGGCCCGCCTTTTCCCTTTAGTTTGATTGTCTGCCCGTCTTTTATACCGGGGTCAAGGGTAATCCGGAGGTTTTGTCCATTCACATTAATTACCCTGACACACTTTGTATATGCTTCTTCCAGGGTTATTTCCAGTTCTGCCCTGTAATCCTGTCCTTTTTTTGTATAGGTACTCTCTCTTTGCTCAAACCCGGAAAAGGTATCCCCGAAAATTGCCTTGAAAAAGTCGGAAAATCCCCCCCCTCCTCCGAATATATCATCAAAATCGCCCTCGTAAAATGAATACTGTGCCCCGTTCCTGTTTGAATATTGCCCCTGGTTCCTCGATTTATTGGGACCAAAATCCGCATACTGCTGCCAGTCTGGTCCAAGGGCATCGTATTTTTTCCGCTTTTCATCATCTGTCAGTACTTCATGGGCCTCGTTAATATCTGCAAATTTCGCACTTGCACTTTTATCCCCGGGATTTACATCCGGATGATACTTTCTGGCCAGCCTTCGGTATTGTCTTTTTATTTCTTCTTTTGTTGCAGATTTATCAATACCCAGTATTTTATAATAATCTTTAAACTCCATTGCATCTCACCTGTTAAATAACTATTTTATCATATTATAGTTTATACAATATTTGTCAATCTCCTTTCTGTACCTGCCATACCAGCTATATCAATATTTTTTTGTTGACAAATTTGTATTTGTTGCCCAAACATTGTGACACCGCGGTGTCGAAAGCACTATACTTATGTTAAGCAACTCTATTTGTTCAATCGTACTATTCTGTACGCTGCCGGATATGTACCCAGGACAAAAAAAGCAGGAAATAATCTAAATAACCGGAAATAGGAAAAAGAGCCTTTATTTTTTCTATTTCCCATGGTATAATAAACCAATTAAAATAGAAAAAAGAGGGGAATTAAGTTAAAATTTTACAATCAAAAGGAGTATAAAAAAAATGAAAACCAGAAAAATAAAAATTGTAAAAATTATTTTATTACCCGCACTTCTTTTCCTTACTGCAGGTCTTTTTGCCCAGTCTGCTTATGTAAACTTTGCAGAGGCATTGCAGAAATCACTCTATTTCTATGATGCAAATAAATGTAATCTTTCAATCCCGGGCAGGCTTGAATGGAGGGGTGCCTGTCACATGAGGGATTTCGAAATGCCCCTTGATGATACTTCTACCAATTTATCTGCATCATTTATATCTGCACACAGGGCAGCGCTTGATCCCGATGGTAATGGAACACTTGACCTGTCTGGTGGATATCATGATGCCGGGGATCATGTAAAGTTCGGACTACCCCAGGGGTATGCTGCATCCACCCTTGGCTGGGGTTTATATGAGTTCAAGCAATCTTTTATCGATATCGGGGAATATGACCACATGATCGATATCCTCAAATATTTCACGGATTACTTTCTCCGCTGTACGTTTAAAGACAGTAATGGCAATGTGGTGGCATTCTGTTACCAGGTTGGGGACGGGGCAGCGGATCATGTCTGCTGGTGCCCGCCGGAACTCTGGTACGAACTTTCAACCACAGACCTTCGTCCATGCTGGATTGCATCATCCGAGACCCCGGCAAGCGACCAGTGCGGGGAGGCGGCTGCAGCGCTTGCAATTATGTACCTTAATTACCAGGATATTGACCAGGCTTATGCAGAAGATTGCCTTGATACAGCCCGGGCTCTTTATGAATTCGGGGTTGCCAACAGAGGCATCGGCTATTCCGGCGGATTTTATGGTTCCGGCTATGACCAGGATGAATTATCCTGGGCTGCTGTCTGGCTTTATGCAGCAACAGGAACTACAAGCTATATAGACGACATCATGAGCCAGGATTCAGGCGGTGCATACACCGGGTTTGTTTCCAGGATCGTCGCAACCCCGGAAAACGACTGGCAGAATGCCTGGGTTCACTGCTGGGATGCGGTGTGGGGCGGTGTTTTTACAAAACTCGCCACACTCTTCCCGGATGACGAATTGTTCGACTATTATTCCCGGTGGAACATCGAATACTGGTCAGGCGGTGAAGTCCCCCACGAGACGACATCGGATTCCAATTACCTTAATTACACACCGGGCGGTTACGGGATGATCAATACCTGGGGATCTGCCAGGTACAATACGGCGGCCCAGCTTTGCGGACTTGTTTATGCAAAACACAAAAGCAGGCAGGACATGGCAGACTGGGCAAAAGGGCAGATGACCTATATCATGGGTGCAAACCCGCTTTCCCGTTCCTACATCGTCGGGTACAGCGACAACCATGCCGAACACCCGCATCACAGGGCGGCGCATGGGTCTTTGAAAAACGACATGAATAACCCGCCCAATCACAAGCACATGCTCTGGGGGGCACTCGTCGGGGGGCCGGATGGCTCGGACCAGCATCAGGACATAACAACCGACTATTCGTATAACGAGGTCGCCATCGATTATAATGCGGCATTTGCCGGTGCATTGGCCGGGTTGTACGATTTCTTCGGAAGGACTGCAGGGCACCAGCCGGTGGATAATTTCCCGCCCCTGGAAACCGGTTTAAAGGAATATTATATGGAGGCCAAAATCGAAAATGAAAACGAACAGGGAATCGAGCTTAAATTCAATCTCCATATAGAACCCTGCTCCCCGCCGCGGCTTGAATCGGGATTCGGGGCCCGGTATTACATTGATATTGATGAAATACTTGATGCGGGCAAGGACATTTCCGTCATAAAAACCCAGGTGTATTATGATGAACAGGGTATGCTTCACGGCGGGCCGAATGTTATGATTGAATCGCCCGTTCCCGTTGACCAGGCAAACGGCGTATATTACATTCCAATCAACTGGGGCGCAGCAGAGATGGTGGGAACCAGGGAACTCCAGTTTGTGATACAGATTACCCAGGATTATTCCGGCGGGACAAATCCGGTATGGGACGGAACAAATGATTACTCTCACCAGGGTCTGGGGTCAGCATATGCGGAGACTTCACGTATCCCGGTCTATCAGAACGGCAACCTTGTCTGCGGGGAACCGGTGGGAGAGAATCCGACAGCAACACCAACACCCAATGTCACCGGCACCCCTACGCCCACCCCCACTGCAACACCGGTATCCACGGAACCGGGCTGCAATAACATAAAAGGCGATGTCAATGGGGATGATTCCGTCGATATTGTCGATGCACTGCTTGTTGCACAGTATTACGTAGGACTGGAACCTGCCAATTTCGAAAGCTGTGCTGCCGACGTGACAAATGACGGGACGATTGATATCATCGATGCGCTGCGAATCGCTCAATGCTATGTCGGACTTATATCATGTGATTTTTAAAGGATTATATTGTCAAATTTTGAAAAGGCCGTTTATTATAAAACGGCCTTTTCAATGGCCCTGCTGTTAACTAATCAGAACAATCAGTTCCTGTTGATTAGTACTCAACGAATGTTGAGGAGTACCTATACATTACAATCGTGGTTTAACTTGTTGAACAGTGCTCAACATAATTGTAAGAATGAAATTATTTGATTTTCGTGTTTTTAGTGGTTTGAAAGGAACCGCGAAAGAGGGGAACGAAGAGGTAGAAAACTCAAATTTGTCAACAAAGAAAATTCATCAATCCTTCCCAAAAGTCTGATTTTTTTAACAATCTTAAAAGTGAAAACTGTTCAATAGTTAGATACCCTTAACCGAAAATGAAATATGGAGAGTAATCTATGAAAAATAAAGATATAAATCAAATGCTTGCAAACTATGTATCGATTCTTAAGGCGGAAACAGGGCTTTTTTCCGCTTTTTCCACTCTTTTGGAAACCTTAAGGGTTTTCGTAAAAAAACGTGAATGGCAGACACTGGAAAAAACGGTAGAAGCCCTGGATAGTACCGGCGGAGATATCATTAAGCTTGAAAACGCAAGGCATTCAGCTTTTTGTATGCTTAAAGAACAATACGGGATATCACCGGACGCCCCGTTAAAACTACTCTCTCCCCATCTGGGAGATGAGTGGAACAGGGAAATTACCGGACATTCCGTCAAACTTAAACTTGAAGTGATAAAAGTACAAACCCAGGCAAAAAGCCTTGAAGGTTATATACGGAGTGTATCCGGTTTTTTAACACGGTTTTTTGAAGAACTCTATCCCCATACAAAAGGTAAGATCTACTCCAGGAAGGGAAAGGCAAAGGAGAATTCGGAAAATCCTTATATCGTCAATCACCAGTTATAGGAGAAGAATATGCAGTCCACATTTACCGGAATAGAAATCGGAAAACGGAGTCTTATTACTCATACCCAGGGACTTGGAACAATAGGGCACAATATCAGCAATGCAGCAGTGGAGGGGTATTCCAGGCAGCGCGTCGAAATGGGCCCGTTTCCTCCCCTCTATTTCCCTGCTTTAAACAGGGAAGAGACCCCCGGGCAGATCGGACAGGGGGTTCAGGTCGAACGTATTGAAAGGATAAAAGATATGATACTGGAAGAAAGAATCGTGGCAGAGACAAACAGCAAGGGATTCTGGGAAGCAAGAAATGATTATATCCTTATGATGGAACAGGTGTACAATGAACCCATGGAGTTTTCCGTCCGGGGATTCATGGACCGTTTCTGGGAGTCCTGGCAGGAGCTTTCTCTCCATCCGGCAGAAATGGGTTCCAGAAAAGCGGTTCTTGAACGGGGACAAAGCCTTATGGATAAAGTTCATGATACCTATGCAAAGCTTAAAGGAATCAGGGATATGATCGAAGAAGATGTCCAGGGGTCGGTAAAACAGGTGAATGACCTTCTAAGAAATATCGCATCGCTGAATGAAGAAATAGAAAAATCAAAAGCCCTGGGCGATAATCCGAATGACCTGCTGGACAGGCGTGATCTCCTGGTACAGAAGCTTTCCGTTTATGCCGATGTGACGATCGGGCAGCGTGACCCGGATGAGTTTATCGTTTATATTGGCGGGTATCATGTTGTCCAGGGCAGGCATTATGAACCCCTTGCCGTGGTACAGGACCCGGATAATGAAGGGTACTCCCGGGTTATCTGGGAAGGGACAGATGATGATATCTTTTTCCGCGGGGGAAAGCTTGCAGCCCTGCTCGAACTCCGGGATGCAGATGCGAGGGGGGAGATACAGAAACTCGACCTGATGACAGCCAACTTTATCGATCTTGTGAATGAAATCCACAATAATGGCTATGGAATCAATAATGAGACCGGGATCAATTTTTTCACTTACTACCCTTTTATAAATAATGCACAGGGAAATTATGACCGGAACGGGGACGGGGTATACGACTCGTCCTATATATTCCGGGTGAACGGTACAAACAAACTTACCCTGAAAGACCAGATCGGACTCCGGGGAACCCTTGCCCTTCCCGGTCCGCTGGATGATGTCACGGTAGAATACTTCCCCTCCGACACCGTGGAGGACCTGATTAACCGGATTAACCTTTCCGGCGGGGAAATCGTGGCGCGTCTGAACATTCATGGGGAACTTTCCTTAAAAGCCGTACCCGCGGCATACACAGGAAATCCCGACTTTGTCCTCCGGCACATTGAAGACTCAGGCCAGTTCCTGGCCGGATATGCAGGGATTCTTCCCCAGGCAGGACCGGTGGGTTCATATGACTGGGGCGGGTCGGATGCAGTGGACAATCTCGTTCCCGGTGCAGACTATGCAGTCGCACCTCTTTCTCATCCTGCCGCATGGATAGAGATAAACCAGGAACTTTTTAAAGACCCGGGATCGATTGCCACCTCAAAACTCCCGTTGACAGAGGACGGGGGGCAGGGGGACGGAGCTATTGCATTGGCCATAGCCCGGTTAAGAACAGAGCCGGTAATGATCGGCCAGATCACCACATTCGATGATTTTTTTGCAGAGGTGGTCGCGGAAATCGGGTTGAAAGGAGAACAGGCCGAAAAGGCACTGGACACGGAAAACCTTGTGTTAAAGGAGCTGAACGAGATCAAGGAATCAATCTCCGGCGTGAATATGGATGAAGAACTGGCCAACATGATAAAGTTCCAGCACGGATATGCAGCCGCGGCCCGGTTTGTGTCCGAGGTGGACAAGATGATCGATATCATCATTAACAGAATGGGGGTATAAATAACAGACTATGAAAAGAATCAGCACCTATATGCCGACAGATGATATGCAGTACCACTTAAGGCTTCGTGAGTGGAAACTGAATAACCTGAACAATAAAATGGCAAGCCAGACCAGGATACAGAATCTGCGGGATGACCCCCTTGCCGCAGCACGGTCTGTCCGGTATCAATCAATGATTATGAGGATGAGGCAGTATGCAGATAATGTGGAAACCATCCGCGGAAGGAATGCCCAGGTGGAAGGGTATCTGAACGAGGCTGTTGATCTGCTCCAGCGGGTACGGGTTCTTACTGTCCAGGGGTCCAATGGGATATACAAACAGGAAGAGCTTGCCTATATGGGGGAGGAAGTGGACCAGCTTCTTCACGAGTTTGTACAGATTGCCAATGCCCATGCAGGTGACGGGACAACCCTGTTCAGTGGTTTCAGAACCCACAAGGAACCTTTCAGGGCAGTTATGGGCAGGATGGACACGGTGGAACGGATAATTTCAGTGGATTACACCGGGAATATAGGCAGAAATCTGGCGGAAATTTCCGATGGAGCAATAGCAGAGACGAATATGCCCGGCAACTATGTATTCTGGGCAGAGAATGAAAATATATACTCATCTGTTGATGCAACAACCTACCAGGTCCAGGAGAATACGGTGATCGAGATTGACGGGGTAGCTGTTGAATTAAAAGAGGGCGACACTATCCATGCAATTATCAGCAAGATAAACTCGTCTGCGGCACCGGTAAAAGCAGCTTTAGACCCGGTAAAGAATTCACTCTATTTAAAGACCACGGTACCGCATCAATTGTGGTTAAAAGACGGGGAAACAGAACCGGGAAAGACCGGTACAGTACTCCAGGATCTTGGCATTATCACACAGGGCCAGAATACCCCGCCTGCAAATAAAGCAGGATCCGCACTTTCCTTTGGGGCATCCATATTCGATATTCTCATCAACCTGCGGGACAGGCTCCTGGAAGGTGATATTGAACAGCTCGGGAGTGCCGGACTCCAGAGTATCGATGGTGCATTGAATAGTCTTATTACTCACAGATCCGATCTTGGTGCAAAGGACAGGAGGCTGGAACTTGCGTACAGCAGGATAGATTATGAAACCCCGGTCCTTAAAGAATTGAATTCAAACGAGATCGATCTCGATCTTTCAGAGGCAGTCACGGAGTTGAAAATGCTTGAATACACCCACAAAGCGGCTCTCCAGACTACTGCTACAATCATGCAGCCATCACTATTGAATTATTTACGGTAAACGTATATAGTTTCAAACAGTACAAATTTTACATTAAAACCTGAATCAGGGGATAATATGAGAGTAGTAACAAAACCTTATGGTGTTATCGAGGTCGATGAAAGGCAGAGGATTTTTTTCCCTAACGGGCTTTTCGGTTTTGAAAACTTCAAGAGCTATGTTCTCCTGGACGCAAAGCAGCAACCATTTTACTGGCTCCAGTCCTGTGATGTGGCGGAAATCGCATTTGTTCTCATAAACCCCCAGATATTCCGTGCGGATTATGAACTCGATGTGGATGAGGAAGAACTCCTGGAAATCAACATCAAATCGCCCGAAGATATCCTCTGTTTTGCCATCGTTACCATACCGGAGAACCCGGCAAAGATGACTGCAAACCTCCAGGGACCAATCATCATAAACAAGCGGACACGGGAAGCCCGGCAGTCTATAAGCAGAAACTCGAAGTGGAAGATACGGCATCCTATTTTAGAGGAACTTATGGCTGTGGAGCAGAAGCCATGTTGATCCTGACACGTAAAGTAAATCAGACAATAATGATTGGCGATAAGGTCGAAATTTCCATTGTCGATATCAAAGGCGACCAGGTAAAAATCGGGATCCGTGCCCCAAAGTATGTAAAGGTCTACCGTCAGGAAGTATATAAAGCAATCCAGGAAGAAAATATCGAAGCCCTCCAGGCAAAACCGGATATCCTCCCGCAGCTGGATAACCTTATCGACAATGCAAAGAAGAAAAAAGAAAAAAAATGATTCTACGGGATCGCATTGAGTAAAAACGGGATCATGGCGCTGAACTGGTTGTAGAGTGTTTTTATCTCTCCGATGTCCCAGTAACAACCGGATTCGAATACCGTATTCACATACTTTCCATAAAAAATCAGTCCCGGTGTTACATCGGTTTCCGGTATTCCCGGGATCATAGACATGATTCGCGGTATGGAAAAGTGCCCGATAAAATGGGCATTCCCTGGAATTTCTGCGGTGAAATTGTTATAAACATCTGTTTCCATGAGTGTGCTTCCATTGTATTCATCCTTTTCCAGAAAATGTTTCAGCTGTTCAATACCGGAATCCCCGGATGTCATATAACAATGCTTTCTGATATAACCAAGATATATAATAAATCTATCAAAAAAATCTTTTAAAAACTTATTAGATGTTGCCCGTATCATGTCTTCATACGCGAATTCCTTTTCCGTATCGGCAGGAATATCGCTGGTATCGATTCTGTATCTGAGTTCATCACAGGTAATTCCATCCTTCTCCCTGTCTTTATTATATTCAATGGAAAATTCAATTCCTGTTTCGTTTGATAAAGCGTTTACTATATTGCTTTTAACGAATTCCTCCATTGCATTTCTGTATGCTGTTGTATCCTTCAGTTCGATACAGGCTAAGTAAGATAAAGAAAAGCTTTCCATCAGGGCAGAAAAATCGGTCATATCCTGCCCGGGAATTTTCTTTTCTGCAAGATCACCGGGTTCCGGGAAATCAAAACCGATATCCATGGCCATGGCCATTCTTCTTCCTGATGCATTAACACTCTTTTTCATCGCATCCAGCAGCTTGTCTGTATCTTCCGGTTTTATTTCCATGTATGGCAAGATAAGCTGGTAATACCGTTCAATAAAATCGGAAAAGAACTCGCCGTTCATATTTAACACCATGGAAAAGAGATATTCCCGGGGAATATATTTTACATATTCCTTTATACCGGAACTTACTGTCAGTTTTGAAAGACAATCATTAAGCCAGCCCCCACTGGTAATTTTCGTGAATGTTTTTATACTCATCCCTTTTTCATTCAAAAGAATACCGGCAGATATCTCCTCTACCTGTTCAATCGCTTCAAAAATCTTCATAAAAAGCCCCATCACCAATTCCGTATTTTTTCCCAAAGAGGAAGCCGGGAGTGTCTTGAGCAGGTTTGTTACAAGTGTACTGTTCAGTCCGGTCGAAGCAAAGATATTACGTACATTTATCTGATAGGCAAGTGCCCCTTTATCGAAGGCAGATAACCGTGAAAGATCTATTTTCTTTTCCTGCTTCACCATACTTTCCGGCTTTCCCTGGCTGTAAAGGAGAATATAATTACCGGAAATTACCGTTTCTTTAAACCCCAACAAGAGCGCCTGCTTTTCCATTGCATCATGATCTGCCGTACGCAGAACCGGGATGCACAGGAGAAATGAAAAATCATTTATATAATTCCCCCGGGGAAACAGGGCACCACCCCAGGGCTTTGTAAAATCAAACCATTCCAATTGTACAGGCGAGTCCGGTCCCATTACGGATTTTAAGAAATCCTTTACCGGAACATCACCCATTAAAGGTATCCCGCCGAGAGGTTTCATAAAGGCATCTATATTCTCAAAGAATGTGTCCGGATGCAATACCTGTACAACAGCCAGGGAATTAGAGGGAATATACTTTTCCAGAATATGTTCCTTGCGTATATCACAGGTAAAAAACAGAAAGCAAGAAATTATAACAGGGAGTAAGATAATCCTTTTCATTCATTATTCCTTTCTATAAACAGAGGATCTACTTACTCATATTATGATTATTCCTGCTATAATTTCAACTTAAATTTACTTTTATATAAGGCATTGATGTCAGATGTTTCTGCCCAATTCTCATCTAAAAGTGGGTGGGAATTCGAGGATTTTTACCTACTCTTGACAAAGCATTAAAATAAAAGCGATTTTTATGAGTAACTGAAACGGGCAATTGTGAAGTGTTACTATGCTGTTTATCACTGAGCAACGCAGAGAGGTTAATATAAGAACATAGCTCCGCAAATTATTTAATGGAAGAAAAGGGAAACCACCGATTACACAAGATTACACAATTATGACCGATTTTGATTGCTAATATACTTTCTTCAAGTTATAATTTAATTAATGGGTGATATATCATTAACTTTTACTACCAGCGATTCTTTTAAGTTAGCAAAGAGTGATTCACCAATAGAGAACCAAACAGTATTAAAAAAGTGTGGTGCTTGTAAAAGTAAGAATACTGTCCGTATTTTTTTTGAAGGAGGAGGAAGTATAATCGGAAATTGGTATGACGAAGAATATAAATGTCTGGATTGTGGTAAATATACACAATATGACTATTATTATGACTCATAAATTACTATTATTTTTTATCTTTGTTTTTTCTTTACACTTAATAATATAATGGCTGATATAATAATCAAAAATAAAAATGAAATTGGTTATATCAAAACCCCACTTAATGTCTTCTCTTTGAAATTGCTCCATTAATTCAATTTTATTTTTTCGAATAAACTCTACTATGACAGCTTGCATAAAATCATCTTCAATCCTTCTCATGCGCTCCCATGGACCAGCCCGCCGCGCCTGCGTTTGTCATGCCTGTAGGCGTCGAGGTAGTACGGCCGATGCCGTCTTTATCCGACGTGATACCACTGATCGTTCTACCACCACCACGGATATTGAGTGGTGTTGTACCGGCAAGATGCCAGTCTCCGCCGGAGAAATCAATAAACATCCCGGTGTTCCCTTCACTTATATTGCCCCAGTATTCCAATGTCTGCGTTCCTTCGCCTGTTGTCATATTCTGATCAACTGCTGTTATCGACACAGAGTCTTCATCGCGATACAAGGCGTCCGGGCAATTAAATATGGTGTTGTTTCTGACGGACTCGGGTTCGCTTACATCGTCCTTTTCGCATATCCCCCATTGTGTTCCGCCGCCTTCCGTGAAAATGACATTATTTCTTATTAATGGCTTTGAGTATGGTGATGAGCCGCCATCTTCTGCCCCGCCTGCATTTAAAACATTATTCATTATGGTTGCCGGCGAAGAATTGTTGAGTATGCATGTGCTGGATTGATCACCATACCCTCCATTTACTGTGTTATTCGATATTTCCGGTTTTGATGATATATTGTAAATGCTTGTGGACATTTTCCCGGAACAGACGATTTTGGAACTTTTTGGGAGGATGTTCTATTTGAGTTACAGGTAGAGTGTTACGAGGAAGTGGCTTGAAATATTATTTAAGCTGTTTTATTTTTATTAAGTGTTCCAATAACCAAACCTAATAATGTCATCAGTTAAAAGCATTTGTGCTTCCATTTTTCTTGCAAGAATAAATGATTCCGCTTCTCCTCTATGCAGGTCAGCAATCTTAGTTAAAACAGTCACTTCTCTCTGCTCTGATTTTGATAATTCTTTTATCTTAATCCATTCCGGCCACTCATTTTTAATATCAACATTTAAACATATTTCCTGATAAACGGTTTTAAGTACGTAAATCTCCCCTAATGGCTTAAGCAAGTGTAAAAGTTTTGCTTCTTTTAGATGAATGACCGGACCGGCATCACAGATAATTATTGTCATTATTTCCCCTGCTTATTTTCTAAACCCCACTTAATATCTTCTCTTTGGAACTGCTCCATTAACTCAATTTTGTTTTTTCGAATAAATTCGACTATGACAGCTTGCATAAAATCATCTTCAGATTTGAAATACCCGGAAGAAATGTATTCTTTTATAGAATTGAAAATAGGGTCTGATAAATTTA
>JAFGQK010000201.1 GCA_016935735.1 Spirochaetales bacterium
AGACCACCTGCGGAGCAGGTGGCTTTTTCTAAATCAAAAGAATATAAAAGGCATAGCCTTTAAATAAATATAATGAGGAGGAAATGGTTTTGATAATGAATACGGTTTTTATACGGACGCTACTCCCGATTTTTATCACCTTTCTCTTCTTAATACTTATCCTGTGGATACTATTCAATACAGGGCTTATGTTTTCCATTGCCGACTGGAACCGCATCCAGGGAGAAATGCTTTCTGAACAACTCCATTCACTTCTGTCTGATATTTATGACCATCAACCTGAACCTGATTATGAGGATATCTTTCCGGCAGTACAATCCCTTCTTCCCGGGGACGGCTTCCTGGTTATTGTTGACCGGGATAAAAATCCCCTGTTTGTATTCAGGAATCACAACCCGGAATCAGGGCAGAAAAACCAGCTGTTATGGGCACTCAATTATCAAAACCGGCATAAAAAAGAGATCACGTATATTGATCTTGACCCTGCCGGCTTTTTTTTCTTTGGGGAAGTGGGATTCAATAAAACCCGGGGCAACCGCAGGCTTTTATCAACCATCAACCTCACGTTTACCGCGGGAATCCTCATCTCTGCTGTGCTTTCTTTCCTTTTCGCCTTTTTTTTCTCAAGATCCCTGTCAAACAGGGCTTTGGAGCTTATGAAGGGAATTAAGGCGATTGCCGCCGGCCATCTGGATTATCATATAAATGAAACCGGTCCCAGGGAATTGGGTATGATTGCAAAGTCAGCCAATTTCCTGGGGAAAAAATTAAAAGAGGAGGGGGAAATGAGATCACGCTGGACAGAGGATATTACCCATGATCTGAGGACCCCCCTTTCTGCCCTCCGGGCCCAACTCGAAGGGATAAAGGATGGCATCCTGGATGGAAAGCCGGGCCGGTTGAGTATGATTCTTGAAGAACTCGGACGTATTGAAACACTGGTGAATGACTTTAATCAATTGATGAAACTTGAGTCGCCGGAAATGACCATACAAAAGGAATCAATTCCCGTTCGTGGTTTTCTTGATGAGCTTGTCCGCATGTATTTCCTATCCGCAGAAGAAAAAAAGGTAACTATCACCGCTCACTCCGGCATAACGGAGTTTACCGGCGACAAACATCTTCTTTTCCGGGCAGTCTCAAATTTGATTTCCAATGCCGTCCGTTATGCGGATACGGGGGGGAGAGTGCATCTTGCTGTTTCCGGGGAATATGACCGGATTACTCTATCGGTATTTAATACAGGGAAAGCGATTCCGGCAGAAGAGATTCCTTTTGTATTCGACCGGCTTTACAGGGGGGAATATGCAAGGAATACAAAAGGCTCCGGGCTTGGGCTGTCGATTACAAAACGGATAGCCGAACTTCATGGTGGTGTTGTTGGTATGACAAGCGGTGAACATACCGGTACTACAGTGAGTATCAGTTTTCCCGGCCGATTTTCCTGATTTATCCTGATTCTTCACACAATCTTCATACAATCTCCACGGATTCTTTACATATAAAAGGGATATTTACATCAGCACAAGCAAGGAGGTGTATGATGAAAAGAAATAAATCGAAAATCAATTATGTTATCGATATGGTTATCGCTTTGGGATTTTTGCTTTCTTTATTCTCCGGATGTGTTCTTTTATTTGCTCCCCAGGGAGGATATATGGGAGGAAGAAACCCGGGTTTTTCACAGCAGTTAATATTCTTTGAGAAACCTGTATGGAAAGCAATACATAATTGGTCGAGTATTTTCATGGCCCTCGGGGTTCTGGGCCATCTGGTTCTGCACTGGAACTGGATTGTCTGTATGACAAAATCCATATTCCGGGTAAAAACAAAAGGACAGGATTGTCCTGCATAAGGAGGTGTTCGTATGAAACACGGAACAAAGATAATGATTATGGTTTTTATAGTAATCGCAATAACAGCGGGAATGCTGTCCGGGCAGGGAAACGAGTGGGGAAATAACAGGGGACAAACAGGTACAGGGAATTCTATTTCCGGTTATCCTGTGGAAGACCTTTCCGCCCGGGAAAAAGCCGGTCTTTTGCAGATGTATGAGGAAGAGAAACTGGCCCGTGATGTGTATAATGTATTGTTTGTCAGGTGGGGGCTTTCGGTTTTCAGCAATATTGCCCGGAGTGAACAGACTCACATCGATGCAATAAAACAGCTCCTGGAAAAATATGACCTTCCCGTGGATATACAGAAACCGGGGGAATTTTCCAACCAGGAACTTGCCGTACTGTATGATGAGCTTACCCGGAAAGGAGAGGCAAGCATTCAAGACGCACTCATGGTCGGTGCGACAATAGAGGATCTCGATATTTTCGATCTTGATCGTTTCATTAAGGAAAGTGATAATACGGATATAAAGATCGTCTACAATAATCTGCAAAAAGGTTCCAGAAACCATTTACGTTCTTTTTATTCACAGCTTCAAAACTACGGGATTACTTATTCTGCAATGTATATAAGCACTGGATATCTTGAAAAAGTAATTTCTACTGGCAAAGAACGCGGGGGAATTACCGATCCGGAATTTGTTTTTTAATTATCCACTGACGGGACTGGCTTATAAACAGGCCAGTCCCTTTTTATATTTTCTTTTATCAACATTAATTAGAAAAACCGGGAATTGCTTGCACGAAATAATATCTATTGCATAACAGGTATCTTTCCCCTATAATCCAACTATACTATAATGGATGATATTCTTTACCTTATCGCTGCTTTAATAGTAATCGCATGGTCATTATGGCTTTTTATTATCTGGCAGAAAAAGGCCGGGCTCGTTGAATCCTCACCGTTTCGTTTCATTTTGCTCTTTCTGCCGGCAACCGGTTTTTTCCTGATTTCCATAAGCGGATGGTCTTCTATTTCCTTTCTTCGCATGGACATAATGGGGTTTGTATTCTATTTTTTTCTTATTGTTCTTACATGGCTGTTCCAGTTTCTTACCATTCCCATAGAATCCCACCTCTATAAAAAGATTTTCCTTATCAGCATCATCATAAGCCAGGCAGGGTCTTTAATCATTGTCTGCTTTGTATACTTTTTAAAACTGTATCCCATGGCAGGTATCAGTATTTCCGCTTTTTTTAAGTTGTTTGAACATACGAAAGGACTTAAAATCCTCTGGTATTTATTGAATCCGGAAACGAATAAGCAGGATACCTTTGACCTTGTGAATAAACTCCTTATCACCTTCTGCACCTATCTCCCGCTTACCATAGTCCGGATGTGGTATACCAGCAGGAAATTCAAGCAACTCAAGCACGAAATTGATGAACTCAAACAGAAAATAGAAAAAATACTTTGATAAAACTGGAAAGATCATACAACCGTCTTTTTTGTCTGTAATCAGTTTCAGGGATTTACGTCATATTAATCACTATTCTCGAATACCTAAATTGAGCGATTTTTTTAAAAGCTCTCAAAATCTCTTCTTTAATAGTCAAATATTCTCAAATCAGCTATAAAATACCGTAGTTGTTCATTATATATGTATGGTCTTACTTTCCACATTCACATCATAAAATACCATGCATTGGAATGAATACGGCCATGAATTCGTTGCAAAGTTACTATTTGAATATATACACAATAACTCAAATAAGTATAGTTCATATTTCATTGACATTGAAAAAGAATTCGATAAGAGAGATTTTGAAAAAATCTGGTAACAATTGTTTATAGTCAAAGACCGGTTTAAATCCGCTTTTACCTGGAAAAAAAAAGCGTAATCCATATTTCCCAGGAATTTTATAAAGTGTTATGTAAAGAAAGTGCTTGAATGATCTTTCTTATTACTATGTCAAAGAGTGAAATATTGGAAACACTTTATTTTCTTCCTGTTCATAATAATGAACAAGCTTCCGTGAAAATACTTGTAATTCTGCTCCGCAGGGAATTACCAGAAAAAAACTTTTTATAAAATCCCGAAACTCTTTCCATTTGTAATTATTTATGATATCATGTCCCAATTGGAATTTATGGGGTGCCGGTTCATTTTATTTTTAGGGTACCTCTGTTTATTATTATCGGTATTTACTTCTGATATATTTTGGCCAATGTTTCTGGCAGATCTTCGGGATGTTGTGCATTAATATCTGGCAGGTTACACTGTGTTGACTATGACAACAGCACATAACTTATTATCGCTCTTGACAAACTGCACCATTATCCGGTTGAATTCCACCTGTGCGGGTATCGATAGAAAGTATACGGAAAGCAGGCACTATCATCGTTATTCTCGTTTTTCTTTGCTTTCTTGTTTTTTTCATGGTAAGAAATGCATGGCTAAGTGATGATGCATTTCTCACATTCAGGACAACGGATAATTTTGTAAATGGATACGGACTTAAGTGGAATGTTAATGAACGTGTCCAGGCTTATACACATCCTTTATGGTTGTTTCTTCTTTCCCTTGTCTATTCCTTTACCCATGAAATTTATTATACGGCAATTATCCTTTCCTGTGCCATTTCCCTGCTCGCTGTTGCCGTTTATGCATATGGGATTGCAGGAGATTGGCGGAAAGCACTTGCCGGAATTTCTCTTCTCTGCCTTTCCAAAGCATTTATGGATTACACTACAGGCGGGCTGGGAAATCCCCTCTCATACCTGCTTTTTGCAATTTTTTTTGTTATTTATTACCGGTATAAAAACCGGGACCCCCTTTTCCTTTTTTTCCTTTCTTTCATCGCATCGTTATGTGCAGTGAACAGACTCGATACAATCCTTTTCTTTATACCGGTTCTGGTTTATGAATATATTTCATTAAAGCAATGGGGCAAAGGCGCCGGGTTTATTGCCCTGGGATTCATCCCTCTTCTATGCTGGACCGGATTCTCATTCTTTTATTACGGATTCCCGTTGCCCAATCCCTTTTATGCAACATTACATACAGGGATCAATCAGATAGCTCTCTTAAATCAGGGCTTCGTCTATTATCTTGATTCTGTAAAACATGATCCCCTGGCAATTCCTGTGATTCTTATTGGAATTTTCAGTTTTTTTTTTACAAACGATAAACGGACCATCCCGGCCTCCCCGGGAATTTTCATGTACACTGTATATGTTTTCATAACCGGCGGGGGATTTATGAGCGGCAGTTTTTTTGCGCTGCCCTTTTTCTGTTCCGTACTCATTCTTTCTTTTGCCCCGGTGAAGTCCTTTAAAGTAATATGGGCCCCTGCATTATGCCTGGTACTCTTTATTGGCCTGCGGTCTCCCCTGGCTCCTGTTTTAAGCGACGAAACATATAAAAACGAAGTGATTAATGATAATGGAATTGCAGATGGGCGGGGCCTTAACTACCAGGAAACCGGGCTCCTCCAGGTGCTGAAAAATAAAAAAGACATGCCGCTGGATTCCTGGATAGAAAAAGGAAAAGAACTTAAGGAAAAGGGAGTATCTGTTATTGTTCAAGAAAATACAGCGTTGGCTTTTTTCGCAGGTCCGGATGTTCATTTTATCGATGCTCATGCCCTTTCCGAACCTCTCCTTGCAAGGATTCATATAAGGAATCCGGCAAATTGGAAAATCGATTATTTTACAAGGGATATACCCCCGGGGTATATAAAAACAATTGAAACGGGAAAGAACATGATCCGGGATAAAAACCTCGCCCTGTTTTATGATAAACTTTCCATTGTTATAAAGGAAGATATATTTACCCCGGGCCGTTTCAGGGAAATATGGAATTTTGCCACCGGTAAATACAACCACCTGTTAAGCCGGTACAGAAACGAAATGGTGAATGTTTCCATAAAAGATATAGCCGGACCGGCAGACCCGGGAACTCCCTGGGATAAAGAAGGGGCATATCTTTTTCCTCCCCGGGGTATTCATATAAGCCTGGGGAGGAAATGGAATGTGAAACTGCTTGAAATGACACTTGCGTATAATCAAGCATATGAAATCATCTATTATAAAAGCTGGGTGAAACTAAAAAAACAGACAATCCGTCTACAACCCGGATTTCCGGGTAAACTCGCCTTTGTCAGGGTGGATATACCCCTTGAAATCACAAAACGGGGATTTACCGGTCTGCTTATTAAGCCTGTTCAGGGAAACGGAAAGTACAGTATCGGGCACATCCTGCTTAAAGAAGAAATAGAGTAAGGACTGTAAAAAAAATCTTGCAACTTTCTTATATTCCGTTTATGCTTTTTCTAACCAAGGATATAATTCCTTAAAAATAAGGAGGTTCATAAGTGGAAGAGTTTAAAGGTCCCAGGTGGTGGTTTTACAATATGTCCAATACAGGGCAGGCCCTGTTTGATACGCTTTTTATGGCATTCTACGCATCATTTCTCCTGCCCCCGGCGGAAAAAATATCAGAGGGGATGATTCAATTCATATCAGACAAAACATTTTTCGGGGTGCTTACGATTCTCGGTCTTTTAATGATTTTCGGAAGACTGGTCGATGCATTTGCCGATCCTTTGATTGCATCACTTTCAGACAGGTCAACATCAAAGTTCGGCAGAAGAAGGGTTTTTCTGATGGCCGGCGGCTTTCCCCTTGCCTTTTTTACTGTTATGATCTTTTTCCCCCCGGTCGGATCCACCTCTATTTTTAATGCAATCTATCTTGCCATTATATTCGGACTCTTTTTCTTCTTCTATACCATTTATGTGGCCCCGTATCTCGCTTTAATACCGGAACTCGGACATACGGAAAAACAACGGCTGAATATCACTACGGTCCAGGGGTATTTTGCACTCTTAGGAGGAGGGATTGCACTCATCGGCGGCCCTCTTCTTTATGACATGCTTAAAAAACCCTTTGGCCCGGTCGGGGCATTCCAGATTATGGCAGTGATAATGGGAGGGATCGGGGTACTATTCCTGTACCTGGCTGTCTTTGCCGTGGATGAAAAACGGTTTTCCGATGCAAAACCTTCCACCATCCCTTTCTGGGAATCGGTGAAAATAACATTGAATAATAAAATTTTTCTTATTTTCCTTATCACCAATATGACCTTCTGGTTTATTTTCAATACGGTACGCTCTTCGGTTATCCACATTACCCTTACCCTGCTCAAAGGTACGGAAGGGGATGCCAGTTTATATAATACGCTTTTTTTTGCCGGTTCAGGATTATTCTTTATTATAAACTGGTTTCTTTCCAAAAAACTGAACAAAAAAACCCTTATGCTCCTGGGTCTTGGTTCATTTGCCTGTGTTTCGCTTCTCCTTTCCCTTACCGGTCTGGCTATAATTCCAATCGATCCGAAGGTATGGGGATTGACCTTGTTCGCGCTCTGCGGATTCCCTGTTGCCATATTCCTTGTCCTGCCGAATGTCTTTGTTTCCGAGATATGTGACGTGGATTTTAAAAAGACCGGGGAGCGGCGCGAGGGAATGTATTTCGGGGTTCATGGTTTTTTTGTCAAGGTTACCCTCGGTCTTTCTGCCGCAGCCCTTGCCTTTTTTTATTCTGCCTTTGGAAAGGATATAACGAATCCCCTGGGAGTACGGCTCACTATTGTCGCTGCTGCGGTTGTCGTGCTTATCGGGTTAATTGTTTTTCTCCGGTACCCGGTTTTAAATGAAGAGAAAAAGACTCCTGTATCTTCCGCATAAGAGGAGGTGATTATGGATCTGCTTTCATTAAAAATTGGCTTTTTCTATATTATCTATCCCCTTCTTCACAGGCGTCCTGTGCCGGGGTCCTGGGAAAAAACGAGGAGTTGTACCTCATATAAAATCACAGAGGCAGGGGATACGGTGATATTTGATCTTGATAAGGGAAAACTGTCAGTTACTGCTGTCACTCCATCAATCTTCAAGGTGTTGTTTCTCCGGGATACGGATCCGGATTATGTGACCTTCAGTGTGGTCTGCAAAGAAACTATTCCGGTAACAATAGAGCAAAAGAACAGGTTTGTTCATATAAAACCTGCATCTGATGCAGGTATTTCCCGGCCTGGTATGGAGGTTCTTTTTGATCTGAATACAACAGGTATCTCTTTTTCTTTTCATAACAGGATGCTTCACTCGGAAACACAATCCGCCTGCTTTAAAAAGAAATGGGTCTCGTCCACAAAACTCGCCACGGAAAAAGAGAACTACCCTGGATTCGGGCAAAAAACCGGCCCCCTTTTTAAAAATATAAGAAAAATGAAGATGTGGAATAAGGATGATCCGAGGATTTCACAGAATTCGGATCCCCTCTATCAATCATGTCCTTTTATGATTGGCTTAAGGAACGATGGATTTGCCCACGGGATTTTTTTCGACAATTCCGGTTACAGTTGTTTCCGGCTGGGCAGAACAAAAGCTTCTACAAAAGCATTTTATGCAGCAAAAGAAGGTCCTCTTTGTTATTATGTCATCGGGGGACCAACCTTAAAGGACGTTGTCCGGAACTTTACACATCTTACGGGCAGATATTCACTTCCACCCCGGTGGGTGCTGGGGCATCATCATTCACGGTGGATAGATAATGAATCGGAAGAAAAAATAATGAAGCTCGCTTCCGGGTTCAGGAAACATAAGGTTCCCTGTGATGTCCTTCATATAGATATCGGGCATATGAGGGGATTCCGGTGCTTTACCTGGGATCCTGAAACCTTTCCCCGGCCGGAGGAAATGGTCCAGGCCCTTCATACGGAAAAATTCAAGGTGGTTGTTATCGCGGATCCGGGAATTAAAAAAGATTTAGAATACCCGGTATATAAAAAGGGAATGGATGAAGGGTACTTCTGCACAGACGGGAAAGGAGACATTTATCATGGCGATGTATGGCCCGGAAAGTGCGGATTTGTCGATTTCTCCAACCCCGGTGCACGCAGGTGGTGGGGGAGTCTTTTTGAATTTTATACAAAAACAGGGATAGACGGATTCTGGAATGATATGAATGAGCCTTCTCTTTTTTTTAACCATGAAAGAACACTCCCGGATGCCATTGTCCATAAAGGGGGTGATGATATCCCCCCGATTACTCACAGCAGGCTGCATAACAGCTATGGACTTCTTATGGCAAAGGCTACTGCTGCCGGTATTGACGGGCTAAAACCTGGAATGCGGAGGTTTGTATTCTGCCGTTCATCTTTTGCCGGGATTCAGCACTATGCATCCACCTGGACAGGGGATAATACGAGCAACTGGATTCATTTACGGCTTTCAATTCCCATGCTCCTGAATATGGGGCTTTCCGGCCAGACAATGACAGGGCCGGATATCGGGGGATTCTGGAAAGATACCACACCCGAACTCATGATCCGCTGGATGCAGATTGGGGCTTTTTATCCTTTTTGCAGGAATCATACTTCCAATAACACCATTCCCCAGGAGGTATGGGAACTGGGGAAAAATGTCCTGGATATAACAAAGCAATACCTTGCTATCAGGTATATGCTTCTCCCCTATCTCTATACATATTTAAGGGAATCGTGTGAAACCGGCATCCCCCTTATGAGACCTCTTTTCCTTGAGTATCCCTCGGACCCCTGTTGTCTGGACCCGGATATCTGTGAAACCGAATTTCTTGCCGGTCCCTTCTTTCTTATCGCTCCTGTTCTTACTCCCGGGGCAAAAAGCAGGAAAGTATACCTTCCCAGGGGAGATAGATGGGTTGATTTCCGGACGCATCAGTATTATGAGGGCGGCAAGACTTATGATTATAAAACACCCCTTGAAATAATGCCTTTTTTTGTGAAAGCCGGTGCAGTGGTTCCCATGGCGCCTCCCGGACTTGTTACCGATGAAATGGTGAATAAGGAAGTTATTTTCTCCGTATATGAGGCAACGAAAATATCAGGAATCCTTTACATCGATGACGGACAAAGCCTCAAGTACAAAGAGGGTGAATACTCCCTTCTTTTGTGTGAAGGGACTTCCACACCGGGAAGAATCAAGCTGCAATGCAAACGGATACAGGGAAATCTTCATCCTGTACTGTCCGGGCATCCGTTTATCACCTTATTGATTCATTTTAGCCGGCATGTGGAAAAAATGAAGAGCGTTACCCTGGATGAAATGCCTTTGAATGAAATTGGGGATAAAGAAACCGGATTCCGGTTGTCTGATAACAGTTTAAAGATAGTAGTAAAAGAAACCGCTTTTCCCTTTATTCTGGATATAGAATATTTCTGAAAAAGCTTTTTATTCCTCCGGTGCTTCCTCTGGTACACCGATGATCTCATCGAGTTCGCATACCTGCCTTAGTTTCTGGATACCCTGTAAGGAATGAGCCTCATTATTGTCTATAGAGAGGACCTGGCTGTACAATTCATATGCCTTCCTGAAATCCCCGGAAAGCCGGTACTCATCACCAAGTTGATTCAGTGTTGCGATAAGGAGATTCGGGTCCACTTCTGTAAGTGCTTTTTCAGTCGCAGTCTTTTCTTCCCGGGAAAACCTGTCTTCTTTGTGGGTAAGAATATACCATTTTGTAAGCATTCTCTCCAGGTCCTTTTTTTTATCTTTGCTGTGACTCTTTGAATGTATTAAAACGATGTATTTACCCTTTAATGCATACTTGTCATGAGGATTTGTCTTCAAGATCATTTCGTAACAGACAAGGGCATTATGCCAGTTGCCTTCACGCCTGTAGAGATCCCCCACCCTGTTCAGGATATAGGTATTTTCCGGCTCTATTTTTAAGAACCTTACCCATGTTTCAATCGCCTGCCAGCTCCATTCCTTTCCACGGTAGGTGTCTGCAAGACCCCTTAAGGCAAAGGTATTGTTCGGGTCAGGAAAAAGGGCTCTCTGGTAATATTCAATTGCCCTGTTCCACCACTGTTTTCTCTTATATGCATCGCCAAGCCTGGTAAGAATATAGACATTCGCTTTATTGGCGCCATGCTCCAGGGCTTTTGAATACTTTTCTATTGCCATATCAAGATCGGAAAGTGCAGCAAAACAATCCCCATACCCCCCCAGGGTATAGGGGTTCCGCGGATCTATATCATGAGCCCGTTCATAATATTCAATAGCCTTGAACCATTCCTCCCTGTACCGGAACTGGTCTGCGATCTTATTAAGAATATAGACATTCTGCGGGACACTCTGGAGGGATTTGTCCCAGTATTTTATTGCCATATCGATATCTTCCATACCCAGGTAGGCATCACCCAATCCGTCCAGGGCATAATGATCATTCGGATTGGATTTTAAAGCTTCATTATAGTATGCTTCTGCTTCCTTATATTTTTTTAATTTCAGATAACATTTCCCAATACGTTTTAAAGAAAATTCATCCCCCGGTTCGATTTCAAGAACTTTCTCATAATAACTGATACCTGTAGAGTATTTATTCATTGACATATATCCCTCTGCAGTCGCTCTTAAAAGCTGGACATTTTGAGGATATTTTTTCATTGATTCCTGGATTCCATTAAAAGCCTGTTCTTTTTTCCCGTCCCTTAAAAGCGCTTCAAATGTGTGTATAATGTCATCAATCTGTTCTTGTTCATCCATATCTTTACTTTTTCCTCCATCGTAGAATTTTAATCTGATGTTTCAGAGTAATTCGCTTTTAATTATGTATATAAAATTACCCTTTATATTATACTATAATATAATCTTTTTTTATGCAATTACTTGAATTTTTTTGCGTAAATTACGTAAAAAAATTATTTATTGCTTCATACTGGCTGCCAGGATAATAAAGAAGTATACTTCTCCCTGGATTACATTACCAGCATTTTATAATTCATGTAATAATTTTAAAAAAAAACTGGAAAATAATCAAATTTTTTTGTATTGTTGATGCTATGAAACAGATCATTCCGTTAAGTATTTCTTTAATTTCAGCTCTTATCGTAGAGGTATTAAGTCAGATAAGCAAATTTATTTCCTATTCTATAAAAGATAAAGCGATTAATATAAAATATCTCTTTACCACTGGCGGGATGCCGAGTTCACACTCTGCCTTTGTAACAGCTTTAAGCGTTTCAATCGGTCTCTGGAACGGATTTCAATCTGATCTTTTTGCCATATCATTTGTTTTTTCCGCAGTTATTGTACATGATGCATTCAGATTAAGGGGATCCGTGCAGGCGCATGCCCGTATTTTAAATAAATTCATGTCCCTGCTCCCGGAAAAAGAACGGGTACAGGTAGAAGAGATGATCGGCCATTCACTCCCCGAAATTATTGCAGGTGTTATTTTCGGGGGAATTATAGCGGGGGCAGTGTATGTTCTTATCAAACTATTTTAGTTCCGGAGAAATTCCTTTTACTCTATAATAACCCCAACCCGGAAGCTGAATGGGACAACGACATCTTCCCCATCCCCGTTTTTATAACTATTTTCCGCGGATTTATTATAATTGAGTATTGATTCACAATACCCCTGGTAATACTGGGCATAAATACGAAAACAGGACAGCAGTTTATAGGATTTAAATCCGATCTCCAGGAATCCCCCTTCGGTAAAATCCAACCCATTCACCCCGCCCCCGGCAGCAAACTCACCATAGAGTTCAAGGGTATCATTCAAGCTTTTGTTATAAAAAACAAGAAAGGGTCGGCAAACGAATGAACCGATATAATCCTGGATATCCGGGTTATCATGTTTTTCATCATTATATACAATAAAAAAGCAATAAAAATATTTAAAATTAAGGCACAATCGCAGCCAGCTCCCGATCCCTGCCTGAAACTGCAAATATATCCTGTCTATGCCCCGGGATAAATTTTCCCCGCCAGTATCTTCTACTCCGGGCATTCCATTGGAGGTATGTTCCCAGAGTCCGGCCTGGAAATAATCAATAAAGGGAATTTCATAATCATTTGCAAAATTATTCCCTGATTCAAACCTCCAGAAAAGATCAAAATTAAAATCAATTTCCGTAAACGGTCCGGAGAATTCATATAAATCCCAGAACATGAGCTGGGAGTACCCAAAGAAAAATCCGATCTTATGCGGGTAGAAAAAATCAAACTTAAAACTCACCCTGACTTTTGCCTGATCCTCACCAATACCGGTAATAAAATAAATAGGTTTATAACCTGAAAGTGCAGCCATCCACGGGCTTTCACCAAATACAAGAATACAAAGGCAAAATAACAAAATGATAAGAGCTATTCTTTTCATATCACCCTCTCCTTGAATTGATAGCTGATATATATCCTTCACTCATCCCTTCAGCTATAATTATAGACATCCTGATGATGAATTCAAATTTATCATCCTACATCTTTTCAAGAAAAGGAATGTTTAACAGGTCAAATCCCCTTTTTAATACAATTCTTATCGCTTTTAAAAGTTCGATCCTGGTGACGACCAGGTGAGAATCATCATTATGAAGAACCGGGTTATCGTGATAATACCGGGAAAAATGTTTGGTGAGCTCATAAAGATACATTGTGATATATGATGGGTTCAGTTCCTTGCCGGCCAGGATAAGTTGCTCTGGAAAAGAAAGAAGAAGTTTTACGATTTCCCATTCCTCATCCACTGTTAGAAGCTTATAGACAACTTCCGCATTCTTAAAAGCATCTCTGCGTTCATCATACTTCCTTAATATGCTTGATATGCGTGCCCCGGTATATTGCAGGTATGGTCCGGTGTTCCCGGTAAAAGAGATTGATTCTTCCGGGATAAACACCATATCCTTTCCCGGTGTTGTGGCAAGAAGAAAATAGTTTAACGCTCCAAGGGCTATACGTTCAGATGTTTCACGGATATTGTCAATCTTCGTATCACGTTCCCTTTGCTTGATTTCTTTTTCTGCAAGCAGGGTGAGTTCTTCAAAGAGGTTATCCGCATCCACAACAGTGCCCTCCCTGGATTTCATTTTCCCGTGAAGAAGGTTCACCATCCCATATGAAAGATGGTAAAGATGTTCTGCCCATGATTTCTTAAGCAGTTTGAGGATATGGAAAAGGACCTGGAAATGGTAATTCTGTTCTGATGCAACCACATAGATCATCCTGTCAAAAGGCCAGTCATTATGCCGTTGTATTGCAGTGCCGATATCCTGGGTAATATAGAGGGATGTCCCATCATCTCGTAACAATACTTTGTGATCCAATCCCTTTGCTGTAAGGTCCGCCCAGATAGAACCATCTTCTTTTTTATAGAATATCTTTTCCTTAAGCCCCCTTAAAACTTCCTCCCTTCCGCTCATATAAGTCTTGCTTTCATAGTAACAGGAATCAAATGAAATGCCGGTTCTTTTGTATGTCTCATTAATCCCGTCGATCGCCCATCTGTTCATTCTTTTCCATAATTCCAGTACTTCTTTATCCCCGTTTTCCCAGGCCTTGAGCATGGTTCTTGCCTGTTCCTCTGCTTTCGGATCATCCTTTGCCCAGCTTGAAAAAGCCACATAATAATTACCTACAAAGTGGTCGGGTTTCATATTCATCTCTCCCGGGGTTTTCCCCAGGCCGAATTTTCGATAGGCAAGCATGGATTTACATATATGGATTCCCCTGTCATTAATCAGATTTACCTTTTTCACCCCTGCACCATTTGCTTTCAGGATATTGGAAATGCTTTGCCCGATAGCATCATTTCTTAAGTGACCAAGATGAAGCGGTTTATTTGTATTGGGACAGGAAAACTCTACCATAATTTTATGGCCTTCAAGCTCGGTAACTTCACCATATCCGGTTTGTTTCTTGATTATTTCTTCGATGACTTCCCTGCATACCGATTCCCTGTTCAGCTTTACATTAACATATGGGCCTGAAGCTTCCGCATTTCCGTCCGGTGTCTGTGCAAGAACACCCGCCACTTTTTCTGCAATCTGTTTTGGAGCCTGTTTAAAAGGCTTTGCAAATAAAAACATGGGAAAAGCAATATCTCCCAGTTCGGGACGGGGAGGAATTTCCGCAATAATAAACTCCGGCGTGATACTCAAGGGCTCCCCGGAATGGGGAATTATTTTTTGAAGTGTTTCATAAATAAGTGTCTGCCACTTCTGAATATATTTTTTCATCGCAATCCCTTTCTCTTTTTAAGGAAAATATCCCGTGATTGCCATCATAACACCAAATCGCTCTTTACCATCTCTTCTAAATGAATGAAATGCATGATCACAGGAAGTACAATTTTTAATAATATCGATATCAGTAATTCCTTTTTCCTTTAAAAGGATAAGATTCGCTTTTTTTAAATCGATAAAATAATTCCCCTTCACTTTTCCGCAACTCTCCGGTCCGAACCTGGATAAAAAACGCCTGTACCGTTTTTCCTCTACCTGATAACAACAGGGGCCAATCCCCGGGCCGATTACTACTCTTATGTGTTCCCGCTTTGATCCGTATTCCTTTTCCATACATTTCACTGCTTCCAGGGTAATTCCGGTCCCCTTCCAGCCGGAATGGACAAGACCGTAAACACCTGTTTTTTTATCTACAATAAAAACAGGAAGGCAATCCGCAACAGTAACACTTAAAAAGATATCTTTCTCTGCAGTCACCAGACCATCCCCGGTAATGGAATGATAGAATTCCGGCTTTTTCCTTTTTTCCACTTTCACTACACGCCGTGTATGTTCCTGGTAGAGGGAATATACCTTTGAGGTATCGATGGCAAACCGGTTTAAAAACTTCTCCCTGGAAGAAAGAAGTTCCCGCTTAAAGAATGCCATATCCCCGGCAGGTTTTAATGATAAATAAGCTTTTACCGGAAATAAAAGTGATTTTTCTTTTCCTGTAAGCGGAATTTCAAGAGAACAAGATTCCGGCTGAATGATCAAGTGATGATAATTTTCCATTATGCTCCATCTGGATTTATTATACTTTTATGAAAACAATCCTTCCCCCTGGTTACCTTGATTAACTTTTTATTTTACCTATTCCACACCATCCCAGCAATAGGTACAAAGCTTTTCCTTTGGCAACCCGATCGCCCATATCAGGTCATCGAGTTTCTGATATTGCAAACTGGTAAGATGCAACCGCTTACAAATTCTATCGACCATGGATCTGTATTGTTCTGTCCCTGCTTTTGAATAGATATCCAGGTTTTTATTCCCATCCCCTTCGATTTCTTGTATTGCCTGACGTGCTGCAAGATCAAGATCGGACCGGGACCGGGAGAAGTTCAGGAACTTACATCCATACACCAGGGGTGGACATGCAGGTCTCATATGCACTTCTTCTGCACCATAATCATAAAGCCTTTTGATTAAATCCTTGAGTTGTGTCCCCCGGACTATGGAATCTTCACAAAAGACAATACGTTTCCCGCAGATGATCTCACGAATAGGGATAAGCTTCATACGGGCAATAAGGTCACGGTAATTCTGATTCTGGGGCATAAAACTTCTTGGCCAGGTTGGAGTATATTTAATAAACGGCCGCTTATAAGGGAGTTTTGCCTCATACGCATAGCCGATTCCATGACCGGTACCGGAATCCGGTATCCCCGCGACAATATCGGCTGAAACATTATCATTCCTTGCAAGGGCCTGGCCGCACCTGTTCCGTACATATTCCACATTGATTTGTTCATAATGAGATGAAGGGTAACCATAATATACCCAGAGAAATGAGCAAATCTGCAGCCTGTCCCCCGGTGGTATTATCTGTTCAATTCCTTCTGCTGTCATAAAAATGACCTCACCGGGCCCAAGATATTTTTCTATCTTGTAATCGAGGTTGGGGAAAGCACATGTCTCTGAACTCGCTGCATATGCAGTATCGTTTTTCCCGATAATAACAGGTGTTCTTCCCAGTTTATCCCGTGCTGCATACACCCCATCTTTTGTAAGAAGGAGCATGGAGCAGGATCCTTCTATTTTATTAAATACATTCTGTATCCCCTGCTTGAAATCCGGGGCCTCGTTGATAAGAGTTGCAACAAGCTCTGTCGGATTTATTTCACCGCCACTCATTTCCGAGAAATGGATTGTACGTTTTTGAAATGCACTCCTGGTCAATTCCTTAAGGTTTTTTATAACACCGACAGTAACAATTGCATAGGTTCCCAGGTGAGAACCGATAAGAAGGGGTTGATCCTCATAGTCACTGATAACGCCAATACCGCTTCTTCCCCGCATCTGTACAATATCTGTTTCGAATTTGGATTTGAACTGGGCATTGGTAATGTCATGAATATGCCGTATAAAATCGTTTCCGCCAAGGGTTGCAAGTCCACCGCGCATCGTTCCAAGATGTGAATGATAATCCGTCCCGTAAAACAGGTTATGAGTGCAATCCTGTTTTGATGTAATTCCGAAAAAACCGCCCATTCCAGATTACCTCCGGTATTTGTATTTTTACTCGATAAGAGATTGTACAATATAGCGATAAAAAAGAGATTAATCAAGGGTAAGCTCCGAAGGAGTGGAGACGGATTATCCCGGGGTGGGAATTCGATATCGGGTAAGCCCTATTGACAAAGAAAAATTGGTAACCACCGATGACACCGATTTCTCAGATTTTACCAATCGGTGTCATCGGTGTCATCGGTGGTTCCAAAAGCCCGATTATAAACTTACATCCCAGGAGAAAGCCCCCCTTGACATTTTTCCCGGTTCTTTGTAAATTCTTTTGTCTTTAAAATTTTAAAATCCTAGAAAAGTGAATCAGGAATATTCAGGAAAGATATGAACATCAGGAATATGCGTAATATAGGAATCAGCGCACATATTGATTCCGGAAAAACAACACTCACGGAAAGAATTCTTTTCTATTGTAAGAAAATACATAGAATGGGCGAAGTACGCGGGAAAACCGGAAAAGGTGCAACCATGGACTCAATGGAACTCGAGCAGGAACGGGGAATTACCATTGCATCGGCAGCGACAAATGTAGAATGGAAGGATCATTCAATTAATATAATCGATACCCCGGGGCATGTGGATTTTACCATAGAAGTGGAACGGGCACTCCGGGTCCTGGATGGGGCAATTCTTGTGCTTTGTGCAGTCGGTGGGGTTCAATCACAATCCATAACAGTAGACAGACAACTCCGGCGGTATTCCGTGCCTCATATTGCATTCATTAACAAGTGTGACAGGGTTGGTGCAAATCCCTTTAAGGTAAAGGATCAACTTTGTGAGAAACTCAGGCACAATGCAGTACTCATGCAAATTCCCATGGGAATTGAAAATAATTTCCAGGGAGTTGTTGACCTTGTGTTACAGAAAGCCCTGTATTTTGATGGACCGTATGGAGAAACGGTTCGTGTGGAAGAAATTCCTGGTGAATTGAAAGAAAAAGCCGCCGGACTAAGGGAAGAAATAATCGACAAAGCATCGATGTTTTCCGATGAACTGGCAGAAAGCTATCTTGAAGGAAAAGAAACTGTTGAACAGATCATGCATGCAGTTCGAACAGGGGCCATCTCCCAGAAACTTATTCCTGTTTTTATGGGATCTGCATATAAAAACAAAGGCATCCAGCCTCTTATCGATGCAATCGTATCTTACCTGCCGTCTCCCGGTGATGTAAAGCACAAAGCTTTTGATACAGAAAATGACGAAAAAGAAATTGTACTCAAGCCGGATCCGGCACTTCCTGCACTGGCCCTTGCTTTTAAGCTGGAAGATGGGAAGTACGGGCAGCTTACCTACATAAGATTATACCAGGGCAGGATAGCAAAGGGTTCTGAACTCTACAATGTCCGTTCACGAAAAAAAATTCGAATCGGGCGGCTTGTGAAAATGCATGCAGACACAATGGAAGATATTACGCAGGCAGATGGGGGTGATATTGTCGCACTTTTCGGGATCGATTGCACATCCGGGGACACCTTTACCCAGGGAGATATGAATCTTTCCATGTCCAGCATGTATGTACCTGAACCCGTGATATCACTGGCAATAAAAGCCCTGGACAGAAAATCGGAAGAGAATATAGCAAAAGCCCTGGGACGGTTTACCAAAGAAGACCCGACATTCCAGACTTATGTTGATGAAGAGTCCAAAGAAACCATTATTCGCGGTATGGGAGAACTTCATCTTGACATCTATATTCAACGGATGAAAAGGGAATACGGCATCCAGCTTGAAACAGGAGCCCCCCAGGTTGCATACAGGGAAACAATCACGCAAAGGGTGCCTTTCGATTACACCCATAAAAAGCAGTCAGGCGGGGCAGGCCAGTATGGCCGGGTTGCCGGTGTGCTCGAACCCCTTGCCGAAGGAAACTACGAGTTTGCCGACGAGGTAAAAGGCGGGGTGATTCCGAAGGAGTATGTTGCTTCGTGCAACAAAGGTTTTATGGAATGCCTTAAAAGAGGGAACCTTATCGGATTTCCCGTGACTGGCGTGAAAGTCACTGTCAACGACGGAAATACCCATCCGGTGGATTCTTCGGATATTGCATTCCAGGCAGCGGCTATCGGTGCATTCAGGCAGGCATATATGAAAGCAGGGGCGGTGATTCTGGAACCGGTAATGAAAGTGGAAGTGGAAACCCCGTCAGAATACCAGGGAAATGTATTTGCCAGCATAAACCAGCGCCGCGGTATAGTAATCAGTACAACAGAAGATGTATATTTTTCCCGGATCGAGGCCGAGGTTCCCTTGAGTGAAATGTTCGGCTATTCGACAGTACTTCGTTCGATCAGCCAGGGAAAAGCAGAGTTCACCATGGAGTTTGTACGGTATGGGAGAGTCCCCCAGTCACTGGCAGATGAACTTATTATAAAAAGCAAGAGTAAAAACAAGAAGGAGTAATGACCATGGTAAAAAAAGAGCTTATTAAAATGAGCCCCCTCCGTATTCTTGAAAAATCAAGCCACGGCGGCGTGAGTAAAGGGAATATAGGGGTAATCGCTGCAAAAAAGGGGGTTGGAAAAACCGCCTGCCTTATCCATATTGCAACAGACCAGCTCTTTCAGAACAAACATGTTATCCATGTCTCATTTTCCGGGAATACTCAACATATTATATCCTGGTACGAAGATATCTTTTCCGAGATATCAAAAAGAAGGACCCTTGAATCTGCCATGGAGATTCATGATGAAATCATAAAAAACAGGATTATCATGAACTTTATATGGCAGCGAATATCGATTGAAGAGGTTGCCGGGAGAATCCGGTCTATTATTAAAAACAGCGATTATAAAGTGGATTATATTATTGTGGACGGGTATAATTTCTATGAAGGTTCCCGTGAAGATTTAATATATATAAAGAATTTTGCAGTAAAGGAAAAAGTAGTCTTCTGGTTCAGTGCATCCCTGGAACAGGATGCAGGTGTTCATGAAGGGCAGAAGATACCTTCTGTTCTTACCGAATACCTCGATCTGTTTGAAATCCTTATCTGCCTCAGGCCTGCCGGCAATGTCATACACCTGGAGCTTGTAAAAGACCACGACGAAATCCGGATGGAGGAACTCACGCTTACCCTTGATCCAAAGACACTGCTTATTACAGGTGAAAGGAAGTAATTACCGCAGTGTTTCTTGCAATGATTATTCCGGTGCAAAACAGTTGTGAAGAAAAAGGGTGTATTCCATTTATTGAAAAAACTCATCAATATCACTAAACATCTCTTTTAGGGACGTTAAAGACGATTGTTCTGTTACACATTTTATTATTTCCACAATATTCGGAGGAATATAAGTTTCCTCATCCAGGTTACAAATTTTTAATTTGTTTCTAATATTTTGATTCAATATATTCAGGCTTTTTTTATTTTTAACTTATTTTCCGCTTCTTTTAATCTTTTCCAGCTTTCTCCTTTTTCATTCAGTAACCTTGTCCGTTCGTCTTTATATACATTTAGCATATCATATGAACCGGTTTCATGACAGGATTTCACATGTTCTTTTGCCCTTTCAAAATTCGACGTATCATCGTAAAATTTACGTTGGAGCAGCTTTTTCCCAGATTCCAGTTCATTTTCTTAATGAATCTGTTCCCTCCTGATTCATATACCCTTTATATCTCCAGTCCTTCTGCAATTCATAAATAAACCGTTTACACCATTGTTCAGATATATCATCTGCCATTTTTTCATAATATGGGGCGGGGATTTTCATACTCCTGTCATATGCAATATGAAGGTATGCAAGAACATTCCTTATTGTATTTTCAAAATCATTTATAAAATCTTCATATACGATCGTTAACGGTATGATATGATAACGGGAAAAGAATTCCTGGATTCCCGCTTCCCTCATTGAAGATTCTACAAACAGATGCTTTATTGCATCAAAATTATATTGCAATACCGAATCATCCGTTTTTTTCTTATCACCCTTTTTCCGTTGAAATTCATTTGACTGCACCGCTTTCCACCAGGACACTGCAAGCCTTACCTTATTTCTCCGTGTCATAAAAATATGTTGACAATGGGGAAACAAGTAGTTCCATACATCGATTTCTGTCGTATTCCCGTTAAATTCACTATCATTTTTTAACGTATTCATCATAATGGAGAATGCGGGCTGGACCAGACCGGTTTTTATCCCGAAAATACCATTATCCGATACCCCTTTTTCCCACAACCTTTCCCGTAGTTCCGTAATACTGCTACAATGGTATATGCCAGCTAAATCCGGATTATCATAATAATCCAGCAACCATTCTTCCGGTTTACCTGCTATACCGGTCAATTCCAGCGTTTTACAGAGTAACGTACTCCCGTTTCGTTGTGTCATCCAGATAGTGTATGATTTTTCAGGTATCATTACTGTCTCCTTAATGGTTTACATATAAATGAAACAATTATATTTATTTCAGATATCCGTTGGCTTATCATACAACCCGTTATTTTATGAGATTTTTCCTCACCTGGCAAATAAAACCAACCGGTTCTCATCTCCGTTTCTTATTATCTTTAGATTTTTTTTGTTTTTTGAAATGTCCCCATGCCAGGTCTTTTTTTATCAGATCCTTTATATAGTCTGTTATACTTATTCCTTTATCATTACAATATTTTTGCATAAGTGTATAAAATTGACTTTCTTCAGAAGTAAATTGAATTTGGATTATATTTCCTTCTTTCATAATTTTCTCCTGCCAACATTTGACCATTCCAATAATTATATTCAGGATGTGGGCGTAGCCAACATTATGCTATGTGTAGTTGGAAATCTATTTTTCAATTATTGGTAACCAGAATTCAATTTTATTTTCATGATAAACTTCCATCTCCGGTCCAGAAGCGTGTTTATATTTAGATAAGGGTAACCATTCTTTAAAAGCATACATTTCACAATCAAAAAGAGCTTTTATTTCAGTGCTATCTCTTGAGAAAATAGCCCATTTAAATGATTGAACGTTATGGATCTCAAGATCTTGATACTTGTTTTCGACGTTTGGGTATTCAACAGCGATGAAAAAATAAAAATCTCTATTATAAGGATCTTTTTCAGTACATGAGAGTCCTATATGGGTTCCGTTTGTAACCGGACATCCATGATTTTTCCTGATATGGTTCAATTTTTCAATAAGCCCATTTTCATGACTATTTTCCCAGAATTCAGAAAATTGTTCTATTTTGGTGATATACATTTTCCGGCCAATAATTTTAAATTCGCCTTTTGATTCAATTCTAACATCAATCATTTTCATTCCTCACTGATTTCTTATTACAATAAATTCACCAGTTCCACCCCACTCTGTACCACCGCGTTTTATGACAGATAAGCCTATTTTTCACCCTGGGTTAAGATAAGTGGAGAAATAGGAAAACCGGAAAAAAAGCCGGGAAAAGATGTATCCCTGCCCGGCTTTGTTATTTACAAACAACCCTGGATTTTTAGAATTGCCCTTACCAGGACAAAAAACTTTCAATTGTATAGACCAGCGCTTTGACCACTTGATTATCAATTATTACAATAATAACCATGTCTATCATTCCGGTATAATGGTCAAAGCTTAAGTGTTTTGACAACAAGAATTATGTCATTATTCTTATAGGTATCTCAACTCCCTTAATTATCCAGGAAAGTTAAAATATCCTGGTCAAAACACTAGCAAACCCAGATAATAAGGTATTCATTCTCATAGGGTTCATCATTTTCATCATAATAATAAACACTGATGTTTGTCCATTGATGCGATAAACTGGACTCTTTTCTTAATTTAATAACAGAGTAAAATCTGTACCAGTATGCATGATCGTTATAATCATATCTGGCAACACCTGTATAAACAGGATCAACACGATAATGACCGGGATAGGGTTCGGCCCAATAACCTACCGGATAAAAGTCTGTTCCACCATAAATAGCCCCTGCTGCGTAACGGTCCCGGCTTTCATAATAAATCCTTCTTGGATTATCTCTATCGCTTATTCCCCAACTGATCTGGGTGGTAATAAGATTAAGCATATTACCGCTTGCCCGGGTAAGTTGATTATCTGTATTTTCCTCTATTGCCCATTGATTTGAATCCAGGGAGCAGGAAAATATAAACGCAACCAGGCATGAAAAGAATAACATGAATTGAAGGGTTCTTTTTAACATTTTTTTTCTTCCTTATTTATTTATAGATCTAATTTTATCCCTGACAGAGATGTATCATTATACCTTGATATGGAAATAAACGCAAGAACTTTGATGTAAAAGGGTGGGAATTTCCAATCAGGTTTTTTTAACCTGATTGGAAATTCCCACCCATGTAAAAACAGTAATTCCCGGTGAATCGTACATTTTAGAATTTTTACCTTGAATTTATAAAAACTACAGATTTTCCGGATTTCATGGATTAAGAAATAATGAAAACCTGTAAATTCTTAAAAACAGCAATGTCCATTATGCTATTTTGACTTAAAATAGATAAACGTTGACCGCCAGGTTAATGAGACCAGCATAATTAAAAGAACCTGGATAGCTTGTTACTTGGGTTGTGGGCTTAAGCCTTCGTTATGCTATTACTGATAAAATAATTAGCAGGGTTGTTCATTTTTATTCAAAAGAAATACGTGAATGCTATTCATTGTTCGTTGCATCTTGTGCGAAAAAACTCACCGGGAATTGCTGAAAAATAATATTAACACTTGACACACCTGTTCTGTATGGGTATACTAAAAGGAGCACCCATGTTTTACCGTTATGAAGAGTCGGAAAATCGACTCTTTTTTTATAGGTGATGGAGTGTGTTTGAAGTAGATTTTCATAAAGATATCCTTACGGATTTGATCTATAAGGATATAAAGCCGATAATTTCGGGATTGGGTTTTGATATTGTAGAATTAAAAATAGGCCGGACCAGAAAAGAGATCCATATTACGGTTGTAATCTATAAATCAAACGGAATTGGAATCAACGACTGTACGCTGGTATCAAAAACCATTCAGCCAAGAATTGAGCTTTTTGATGAGATTGACAGGTTTATCCTTAAGGTGACGTCACCTGGAATAGACCGTATCATCAAAAACAAGGAAGAATTCAGGATCTTTAAAAACAGGGGAGTAAAACTACTCCTTCTCGATTCAAAAGAATGGTGTGGGGGAATAATCAAGGAATCGGACGAAACCGGCTTTTCTCTGCAAATAAAAGAAGGTATAATGCATATTGATTATACAACGATAAAAAAAGCTAAACTCGATTATACCGAGGAGATAGGAGATAAATGATGTCTTCTGATTTGTCAAATGCAATTAGACAGCTTGTCCAGGATAAGGGAATTTCCCAGGATCTGGTCATTAAAAGTCTTGAAGATGGTCTCTTGGCTGCTTATAAACGAAAATATGGTACTTCTGATAATGCTATTGTCCGTTTTAATGACGATTATACGGAAGTGACTATTTTTGCTAAAAAAAAGATTGTCGATAAGGTGAATGATATGGTGCTGGAAATATCTTTATCCGATGCACTGGCTTATAATAGTGAATGTGAAATAGGAGATGAACTTTTAATAGAGATTAATCCAAAGGAGTTTGACCGGACCGCGATCCAGAGTGCACGGCAAAAATACCGGCAGCGTTTACGGGAAATACAAAAAGATTCGATGTATTCAGAGTATAAGGAAAAAGTAGGTGAAATGATTATCGGATACTATCAGCGTGAAAGAAACGGGAATATTTATGTCGATCTCGGAAAAGTGGAAGGTGTATTGCCGAAAAAATACCAGTCACCAAGGGAAATATATCATCTTAATGACCGTATAAAAGCCCTGATTTATGAAGTAAACAAGAATACATCCGGACTCCAGATCATTCTGTCAAGAACCCATACCGATTTTGTATGCCGGATATTTGAACTCGAAGTACCGGAAATTTATGACCGGACTGTTGAAATATTTAAAATAGTAAGGGAACCCGGTTACAGGACAAAAATAGCAGTTTACTCCAACAGGGAAGATGTGGATCCTGTTGGTGCGTGTGTCGGACTGAAAGGTGTCCGTATTCAGGCTATTGTAAAGGAACTTGAAGGAGAGAAGATCGATATCCTGAAATATGATCCTGACCCGCGGGTTTTCATAAAGAACGCCCTTTCACCGGCAGAAGTGAGGGATGTTGTTATCCTGGATGAAGCCAAAAAGCAGGCACTGGTTATCGTAACAGACGCTAATTTCGCCCTGGCAATAGGTAAACAGGGATTGAATGTCCGGCTTGCAAATAAACTCGTGGATTGGAATATAGATGTAAAAACCGAAGCCCAATTCGCCGCTATGGATATCAATGTGGAAACAAAACGAGCCATATCTGCATTATTCAGTGATGTACGGGAGGAAATCAGTAAAATATCCGAACTCCCCGGAATTCCAATCCATATTGTCAACATTTTAAATGAAAACAAGATTGAATTAATCGAAGAAATTGTTTCCATGAAAGAGGAAGAACTCAAAAAGTTGAAAGACCTTTCAGATGAGGATGTGAAGACAATTATGCAGATAATTGATGAAAATGTCGAGATTGTTGAAGAAGACAAAACATCTTCTGCTTTAGAGAAACAGGGAACAGAACAGGATGAAAATAAGGAAAATACAGAAATAAAGGAAGAAGTAATACAGGAGGAGGCTTTATTGGAAACATATGAATGTCCTGAATGTAATGCTCCTGTAAATCCGAATATGACCAGTTGTCCAAACTGTGGTATTGGGCTTAGCTTCGAAGAGATCGAAGAGGAAGAATAAGGAGTAAATAAAGGGAAAATATGTCTGAGGAACAAGAAAATCAAAAAAAACCGAAAACAACACTCATTAAACACAGAAAGAAAATACCGGCTGAAACAGTAAAGGACGATTCTTTTAATAAAGAGAAGAAAAAAGTTGTTGTTGTGAAAAAGAAGGTGGTGAAAGTAAAGAAGAAGGCGGCAAAAACCCCGGTGAAATTTGAAAATAAAAATCAGAAAGAAAAAGTTGAAAAAATGGAAGAAACGAAGGTGGAAAAAAATTTTTATGAAAATAGAAATAGAAACAGGAATAAGAAAAACAGGTTTTCAAAGCCAGATACAAACCAGCAGAGATTTAAGAATAATAGAGAAAAGGAAAACGATTTTAAATCCCGGAAAAATGACGAAAGAAAAATAAAGAGGGGCGGAAAGGGAGATAGTATCAATAAGGATATTCAAAAAAAACCGGGGATAAAGAAAAAAGGGGATAAAAAAGATACCGATACGGATTCAGGAATAGAGAAAAAACAGACAGGCCAGGGAAAGAAACATACGGGAAGAAGATTTTATTTTACAAAAAAAAAGAAGGATTACCAGAAAAGGAAATTCGAAGAACATCAGGAAAAGATTACCGTTAATAAGAAAAAGACCACGCAAAAAGCGAATCCTGTACCAAAAGAAATATCCATAATGGATGTTATCAGTGTGTCTGAACTTGCAAAAAAGATGAATTTAAAGGCTTCTGAACTCATTTCCAAACTCATGAGTATGGGAATGATGGTAACGATTAATGAAAGGATAGATGCAGAGACCGCTACCATTATAGCGGATGAATACGGCTGTAAAGTTACCATTGTTTCACTCTATGATGAAACGGTTATAGAGACCGAAGAAGACGCAGAAGAAGATAAAAAGCCGCGTCCTCCTGTGATTACTGTCATGGGTCATGTCGATCATGGAAAAACAAAACTCCTTGATGCCATAAGAACGGCAAATGTCGTAGACTCGGAGTTCGGCGGGATAACACAGCATATTGGTGCATATACCGTTGATATTAAAGGTCATAAAATCGTGTTTCTTGATACTCCCGGTCATGAAGCTTTTACCCTTATGAGAGCCCGGGGAGCCCAGCTTACGGATATTGTTATTCTTGTTGTTGCTGCCGATGATGGGGTTATGCCCCAGACAATAGAGGCAATAAATCATGCCAGGGCAGCACATGTTCCGATTATTGTTGCTATCAATAAAATCGATCTCCCGGACGCAAATATCGATAAAGTAAAGAAACAACTCGCCGAGTTTGATCTCATGCCGGAAGAATGGGGAGGACATACTCTTTTTAATGAAATTTCAGCCTTAAAAAAGACCGGCATAAATGAACTGCTGGATACAATAATCCTTCAGGCAGAGATACTGGAGTTAAAAGCAAATTATGACTGCCGTGCACAGGGAAAAGTAATCGAGTCCAGAATAGATAAAGGAAGGGGTATTGTAGCAACGGTTCTTATCGAACGGGGAACACTTAGAATAACGGATTCCTTTGTTGCCGGTATTTATCCCGGTAAAGTAAGGGCACTGTTTAATGATAAAGGCGATAAAATCGGGGAAGTAACACCCGGGATCCCTGTCGAGATAATCGGGCTTACCGGTATCCCGGATGCAGGGGATCCTTTTCAGGTTACGGAAAATGAAAAGATCGCACGGATAACCGGGACAAAACGGCAGGAACTTAAGAAGATAGAGGAAGCAAAGAAACTTTCAAAAGTAACCCTGGAAAATCTTTATGATAAATTCAGGGAAGGGGAAATAAAGGAATTAAGGGTTATTATTAAAGGCGATGTTCATGGTTCGGTAGAAGCCTTAAGAACCGCTTTAGAAAAATTATCCACCAATGAAATAAAACTGGTTGTTATAAATGCACTGGCCGGTGCAATAAATGAAAGTGATATTAATCTTGCATCTGCATCCGAAGCAATAGTAATCGGATTCCATGTAAGACCGTCTCCTGCAGCACTTTCCCTGGCAGAACAGGAGAAGGTTGAAATAAGAAAATATAATGTGATTTATGATGCAATAGAAGATATAAGAAAAGCTATGGAAGGTCTACTTACGCCGGAAATAAGAGAAGAAATTGTCGGTGCCATTGAGGTTCGAAGAGTATTTAAGGTTCCCAGGATCGGGACAATTGCCGGATGTTACGTACTGAGCGGCAGGGTTAAGAGAGGAAGTACAGTAAATCTTATCCGGGATGGAATAGAGATTTACAGTGGAAAGATAAACTCATTAAAACGGTTTAAAGATGATGCAAAAGAAGTGGAAACAGGATTCGAATGCGGGATCGGGGTTGAAAACTACAATGACTTAAAAGTTGGGGACATTCTCGAAGTAATAGAAATGAAGGAATTTGCAAAAACATTGAGTGAAAATAAATGATTCCGGTTGAATATTTCCGGTTGGATATACAACCTGATTATAAGGACAGAAATGAAAGAAATAAGATTAAAGAGGGTGGAAAGTCTTTTAAAAGAAAAAATCAGCGAGATCATTATTAAAAATGAACTCAAAGACCCCAGGCTTGATGAATTTATGACAATATCAAGACTTCAGGTAGCTAAAGACTATAAACTGGCAAAAGTATATATATCCTACCTGGGCGATGAAGAGACACATGCGACAATTGTAAAGGTTCTTAATAATGCAGCAGGTTTTATCCAGGGATTGCTTGGAAGACGCATCAGGTTAAAGCATACTCCCAAACTTGCATTCTTTGTAGATCACTCAATCGAAAAAGGATTCGAGATTACACAAAAAATTAAAGGTCTGTTTCCTTGAACAATAAAAAATCCGGGCTTGTTCTGCTGCATAAACCGGAAGGAGTCACTTCTTTTCATGCTCTTGATGAAATTAAAAAACGGCTGCAATTAAAGAAAGTAGGACATACAGGAACCCTGGATAAATTTGCAAGCGGATTGCTTTTAGTCCTTACAGGAAAATATACAAGGCTTACTCCCCTGTTTGTTCATCTTAATAAAGAATATGTTACCAGGATCAGGTTCGGTATACAGACAGATACCCTTGATCCGGAAGGGAAAGTGGTAAAAGAAGGCCATATACCAGATCCTGAATCCATAGACAGGGTATTGAGTCATTTTACAGGAGAGATTGAGCAGGCCCCTCCCCGTTTTTCTGCAATTCATCTGGACGGTGAGCGGGTGTATAAAAAGGCATTACGGGGAGAAACAATACGGCTGCCGGAAAGAAAGGTGACTATTTTTATCCTTAAGCAATTATCATATGAACCCCCGGATCTCACTTTATATATCCGGTGTTCCGGGGGCACATACATAAGGGCCCTGGCAAGGGATATCGGTAATGCTGCCGGATCATGTGCCTATCTCACCCATTTAACCCGTACAAAAGTCGGGAATTTTAATCTTTCAAATGCAGTTTTGCCCCTGAAGTTTGATCCGGAGAAAGATATCATATTCCCGGGAGCATTTATTCCTTTATTGGATAATCTTAAGGTTATCCATATACGTGAAGATTATTATTCTGAAATTATCAAAGGAGCTTCCCTGCAAAAGATTTTTTTTCCCGGGGATTTGGAGGAAGACGGCACTTATGCGATTTTTAAGGATATTAGTTTAATCGCTTTGATAGAAAAAACAGAGAACAAATATGCGTACCGTATGGTATTCGGGAGTTCCTGATTGTGGAAATAATTGATTGGAAAGACCTTACCCAGGGGAAAAAACAAATAAACCGGGAAATAGCCCTGACAATAGGGGTTTTTGATGGGGTACATATTGGTCACCAGAAACTGATTCGTACAATAACTCATACGCAGAAGGAGATTATACCCGGTGTTGCCACCTTTACCCCCAACCCGGCATCTGTTTTAAGAACCGCACCATTTCCGGGAAGTATCCTTACAATACATCAAAAGTTGACAAAACTTAAATTATTTGGTATAAGTTTAGTTATTCTGATTGACTTTTCTTTTGAATTCAGTAAAATAACCGGAAAGGAGTTCTGGCTTTCTTTATTAAAAAATCTGCACTTGAAAAAGATTGTTGTTGGCCAGAACTTTCATTTTGGTTATAAAAGAAAGGGTGGAATTGATACACTTACCTGTCTATCGCCAGGTATAATGGTAGATGTTGTTGAACCGGTTCTTTATAAAGGGAAGATTGTTTCATCAACAAGGATACGTGCATTAATTCAACAGGGAAAGTTCAAAGAAGTGACTTTTATGCTCGGGAACAGTTATGATTGTGATGTAAGCACAAAAGAATCAATCCGGATAAAAAGTGACCTGTGGGGATTTGATGTAAAAGGGATTGAACAGGTTTTACCGGTAAAAGGCGATTATCCGGTCATGTTTAAAACAGATAATGGTAATGTTACCTGCAATCTGACTATTAAGGATAATATAATCCAGTGGAAGAAAAATGCAGATTATGGGAAAATAAAGAATATTATTTTTATATAAGGAGTAGAAAATGCCTATAGCAAAGGAAGAGAAACAAAAAATAATCGATAAATTCGGAAAGAATGAGAAAGATACGGGCAATACAGTTGTTCAGATTGCCCTTATCACAGAAAGAATCCGGGAACTCACAGAACATTTTAAAATGAATAAAAAGGATCATAACTCAAGACGGGGACTGCGGCAGCTTATTGGAAAACGAAAGAGATTACTCGATTATTTAAAGAAATCCGATCTGAATAAGTACCGGGAAACACTCACAGCATTGAATTTACGAAGTTCACGCAGGCCTGTGGGAAAACGGGGGAGATTACTTAATTATTTGAAGAACAAACACCGGGAAACACAATCAACACCGAATGTGAAAAAATCGTAATGCTGACAATGAATGTACCTGTTAGTATAGCAAATGATAATGGAGTAATAGCATAGATGATATATAATGTAACACTTAGAATTGGAAATGAAGAGTTGGTCCTGGAAACCGGACGAATGGCGAAACAGGCAAATGGAGCAGTATTTGCCCGGTATGGCGGATCTGCGGTCCTGGCTACCGTTTGTTCAGCGGACAAGGAAGAGGATTTCGGATACCTCCCACTGTCCGTGGAGTATAATGAAAAGTATTATGCAGCCGGAAAAATTCCGGGCGGTTTCCTGAAACGGGAAGGCAGACCCCACAGCAAGGAAATTCTTGTAAGCAGGCTTATCGACCGCCCCATGCGGCCGCTTTTCCCGAAAAAATATCTGCACGATATTCAGATAATTCCCACCACTGTGTCAGCAGACCAGATTAATCCGCCCGATGTCATCGGCATGCTCGCCGCTTCAGCAGCAGTATATATCTCTGACATCCCTTTTGACGGGCCGGTGTCGGCAGTGAGGATTGCAGTCTGCGGGGACGAGTTTATCGTAAATCCAACATTTGACCAGATTGAACAGAGCTGTCTGGATATTATTGTTGCGGGCACGGAGAACGGCATTACAATGGTGGAAGGCGGCGCCAGGTCTGTAAGCGAAGAGCTTATGTTAAAAGCGATCGAAGAAGCCCATGTAAGCATAAAACAACTCTGCCAGCTTCAGAAGGAACTGTGGAAGCTTGCAGGAAAAGAAAAACAACCGCTTTCCGAAGAAAAGGATGAATTGGAAGGAATAGACAGGATCAGGGAATATGCATTCCCCCTGGTGGAAAAAGCCTGCTTTGTAAAAGGGAAAATGGAAAGAATAAGTGCCCTTAAATCCGCATACAACGAAACCCTTAAAAATTTTGAAGAAATAATACCGGAAGAAAAAGAAAAGATAATCAGGGATCTGTTTGAAACCATGGAATCGGAGGTTGTCCGCAAATCCATATTTACACATAAAAAGCGGACAGACGGACGATCCCCGGACGAAATCCGGGATATTTCATGTGAAATTGATGTGTTAAAAAGAACCCATGGATCAGCTCTCTTTACAAGAGGAGAAACCCAGGCCCTGGTGGTAACAACATTAGGCACTGTATATGATGAAAAGATACTCGATGATATAGACGGGGATACCAGGAAGACCTTCATACTCCACTATAATTTTCCCCCGTTCTCTGTTGGGGAAACCGGGAGACTTGCTCCCAGCCGCAGGGAAATAGGCCACGGCCACCTCGCAGAACGTGCGTTTCAGTCATTACTCCCTGCCAAAGAAGAATTCCCCTATACCATTCGTATTGTATCCGAGATTCTTGAATCGAATGGTTCTTCATCAATGGCAACAGTATGCGGCGGCACCTTAAGTTTGTTGAATGCAGGTGTACCGATTAAGAAATCGGTTGCAGGGATTGCCATGGGTCTTATAAAGGAAGGAGATGATTTTGTAATCCTTTCCGATATCCTGGGAGAAGAGGATCATCTCGGGGATATGGATTTCAAGGTTGCGGGAACAGAAGACGGGATTACTGCTTTTCAGATGGATATAAAGATTGGCAGTGTGAACAGGGAAATACTGGATAAAGCTTTAGCCCGGGCAAAAGAAGGAAGACTTAAAATACTTGATATCATGAATCAAACTATCAAGCAACCACGGGATAATATCTCTGAATACGCACCAAAGATTATTATCATGCGTATTAATCCGGACAAAATAGGCCTTGTGATTGGCCCGGGCGGAAAAACAATACGAAGTTTAAGCGAGAAATTTGATTCAACCATAAACATAGAGAGTGATGGTGAAGTTACCATTTATTGTAAAAACCGGGACGGTGCAGAATCAACACAAAAGGAAATCGAACTTCTTATAGAGGAGCCTGTTGTCGGAAAGATTTATAAAGGAAAGATCAAGCGTATTACAGAGTTCGGCGCATTTATTGAATTCCTTCCCGGGAAAGAGGGACTCTGTCATATCTCGAAGATTTCCAGCCATCACATCCGTTCAGTAAGGGATGTTTTTACCGAGGATCAGGAGGTCGATGTAAAACTTATAGAAATAGATAAGCTGGGAAGGGCAAATCTGAGTCATGTTGATGCAATTGAAGGAAGCGATAAGGGAAGCGATAAAGACAAAAGCAACTTCAAACCTTACAAAAACAGACAGAAACGGAGATTTGATTGATCCAGATAGAAAAACTGGATAATGGGGCAGTGCTGCTTTTAGAAAACGTTACTGCTACAGATACGGTATCCATTGGATTCTGGTTGCTTGCCGGAGCCCGGGATGAAAACAATAATGAAACCGGATATTCTCATTTTCTCGAACATATGCTTTTTAAAGGGACAGAAAGGCGGAACGCTTTTCAGATATCCAGTGAGATAGACAGGGTGGGCGGCATTCTTAATGCCTTTACCGAGAAAGAGACCTGCTGCTATTACTGTACAATCCCGAGTGAACATATTCAGCTTGCCATTGACGTTCTTTCTGATATGCTTTTTCATTCGACCTTCCCGGAAGAAGAAATAGGAAAAGAACGGGGGGTCATTATTAATGAAATTCAGATATCCCAGGATTCACCGGATGAAAAGGCATATGAACTCTATCTTAAGGAAATATGGGGAGACCACCCGCTTTCCAGGAGAATAACAGGAAGTATTTATGAAGTCAAAAAAATAACCAGGGAAAAGCTTTATCAATTTCATAATGAACGGTATATTCTGTCCAATCTGATCATTTCAATTTCCGGTAAATATAATAAAGAGGAAGTGAAGGATTCCCTGTTAAAAGTCATCAATAACAGGAAACAAGGTTCGTTTCATACTACCCGGCAAATGCCCGGTCAGGCTTCCTGCTGGAAATTGATAAAAGACCGCTTTACACAATCACATGTGTATACAGGGATTACCATCCCTTTTTCAGGTGAGCTCAATGATTTCTATTCACTTCTTGTATTCAGCACCCTGTTCGGTGAATCCATGAGTTCCAGGCTTTATCAGAATATACGGGAAGAAAAAGGACTCTGTTATACAATCTTCTGCTTCCGGTCATACTATTCTGATCTGATTCAGTGGACAATCTATGCAAATACCGGGGGAACACTCACGATCTCGCTTATTCAATCCATCGGGAAGGTATTAAAAAGTCTTTTTACCCTTCCCTTAAGTAACAGTGAATTAGAGGATGCAAAAAGCCATTTAAAAGGAAGCCTTGTTCTGGCAAAGGAAAATATGGAAGTAAGGATGAAACGACTTTTTAAGCTTTACCAGATAAATAAGAAGGCCCTGGAGTTTGAGGATTCCATCAAAATTCTCGGTACCATTACCAGGGATGATGTTCAGAAAATCATAGACTCCTATATAAAGGCAGATAAATTTAATCTTTTAGTGCTGGGAAACAAAAATTGCGGGAGCATTAAAAATATTAAATTCGAGTTTTAAGAGTTATGGAACAGATAAAAGTTATATGCAAAGCCCAGGAGGACATGCTGCCGCACTATCAGACAGAGGGGTCATCAGGAGCTGATTTAAAAGCCGCTATTGATGATAAGCTGACTATTCCCCCGGGGAAAAAAGCCCTTGTCCCTACCGGATTGTTTTTACAGATTCCCGAAGGTTATGAAGCACAGGTAAGACCCCGTTCAGGTCTTGCAGCAAAGAAAGGGATTACTATATTGAATACACCGGGAACAATTGATTCGGATTACCGCGGGGAAGTGAAAGTGATTCTTATAAATCATGGCCATGAAAATATCTGTATAAAAAGAGGGGAAAGGATAGCACAGATCGTATTTATGCCTGTGGTACGTGCACTTTTTATACAGCAAAAGGAAATTGATGAAACTTTAAGGGGGGACGGCGGATTCGGTTCGACCGGGTAAAACACTTATACCATTTAAGAGTTTCCTGGTTTGTACAGTGAATTCATCAGGAAACATGAAAACCAGGGAGAAATAGCATAGCGGGAACAGATATGAACCGGAAAGCAGATGTCAGAGACAGGAGGTATTCCCTTTTTACCCCGGTTTTTTGTATATTATTTTTAAGGACCGGCAGTCATGATTAAACGGAGTTACCGACAACTCTATACCTATATTTTAAAAGAAGTACTTGTCTCTTTTTTCCTGGCGTTTCTCTTCTTTTTTGTCATTTATTTTGTCAACTACATCCTTTTAATGGCAGAAAAAATTTTATCAAAACATGTTCCCTTAATGGATGTATTAACCCTTTTAATCTGTTACATGCCCCAGATCGTAGCTCTTTCTTTTCCCTTTAGTGCACTTGTCGGTTCCCTCATGGCAATCGGCAGATTTTCTTCGGATAATGAAGTACTTGCATTCCGTGCCTCCGGGGTATCGGTATTAAGACTATTCCTGCCTGTTTTTATATTGAGTTTTATTTTTTCATTTATTTCATTTTTATTCAATGATTATTTTCTTCCAATCGGTTTTATTAAGAGCAGCGAGATATACAGAACGCTTTTTTCCAGAAATCCGGGACTTGAACTGGAACCCTATTCAGCAAAAACCTATGAAGATAAGGTAATAATTACGGGAAACGTAAAGAATAACCAGATTGATGATGTCATCATCATTGACAAAACGATTGATAATAAAAAACGTATTATTACAGCGAAAAACGCATACCTGCTGGCAAATAAAGCCCAGGAGGGTGTTATTTCATTGGAACTTAATGATGTATTCAGCCACGAGACAGACACAGGAAACAATGGCAATTATGACTATGCATATGCAAAAGAGATGGTCTATAATATTCTTGTTCAAAATATTATTTCTGATGGCGGACAGATTAAACCATCGGCAAGAGAAATGACTTCCCTGGACGTATGGTATTCAATTCTTGAAAAAAGAAAGAATCTTAAAGAAAAACGGCTTGCCCAGAAAGAGAAAGTGGAAAAACTACTCCATGAGCTTACAATGGAAATCGAACTGGCCAGGGAAAAAACGTATGATTCCCCCGGCACCCTCTCCGCCGCTGAATCTGATATAGAAAAAAGAATCAATGAACTTAGCAAGGAAAGGGAGAAAGATATTTCAGATCAGAGTCTGCGGATATATTTACTTGAATTCCATAAAAAATTCTCTCATCCATTCTCCTGTGTTTTCTTTATTATTTTTGCTTTTCCCGTAGGTCTCTTTGCAAAGAGAAGCGGAAAAATCCTCGGATTCGGAATAGGGGTATTAATGTCCGGTCTTTACTGGGCAATGCTTTTTGTAAGCTACAGAACAGGATACAGGGTCGATTTTTCCCCATTTCTCGTTATATGGTTTCCAAATATTATCGTCCTTGCAGCCGGGTTATTTTTCTTTTTCTTAAGGTTTAAAAGATGAAAACAATTCATATGATGGTGTTAAAATCGTTTCTCCCTGTTTTAGTGGGAACAGTTGTATTTTTTGTTCTTGTGTGGCAGCTTATGGATATTTTCGGAAATATTGTAAGATATCTCACAAAGGATGTCAGTCTGGAGGACATAGGGATTATTGCCCTTTATTACATTCCAAAGTGTGTCATCTATTCTCTTCCCATCGGCCTTCTTTTTTCCATTACCTTTACCCTGGGTAATTTTTATATGAATAATGAACTCATTTCAATTTATGGTTCGGGTATAAGCCTTTACCGGCTTATTATTCCTTTCTTTATTGTGGGCATTCTTTTATGTTTTTTTATGTTTTTCTTTGAAGAAAAAGTGGCAATTCCTTCATTCAAACTGAAAAACCAGATTTATAAAAGGGTCCTCGACATGCCGGAACCATACAGTAATCATAATGTTGCAGTAAAGGCAGCGGATAACAAAATAGTATACCAGGCGAGTTTTTACAATGATAAACTGAAAACACTTACCGGTGTTACCATACTGGAAAGGGATGAAGAAGGAAACCTTTTAAGCAGAATAGAAGCTGAATCCGCCGAGTGGAAGGACACAAACTGGGTACTGAAGAACTGTACTGTCTATTCCTGGGATGATACGAATGATCATTTTAAAGAAGAAAGCCTGCCGGAAATAGATTCCGAAAAGTTCTCTGAAAAGCCAGGGGTATTTCAGAAGCTCACGCGCAATATCGATGAAATGGAATACACCGATGCATACGACTGGATTATTTCCCTTAAGAAAGCCGGAAGACCCTACCAGGGTGCATTAAGTGAATTTTATAAAAAGTTTTCATTTGCATTAACACCGCTTATCGTGATCCTGGTCTCCTGTTCAATCGGCGGATTGTTAAAGAAAAATGTCCTTTTATTAAGCCTTTTCCTTTCTATTTGCATTATCGTTGTTTATTATGTGACACAGATGCTTGCCATGACACTGGCAAACTTTGGCTACATCCACCCTTTCTGGGGTGCCTGGAGTGCTTTTTTCCTCTTTGCAGGCCTGGGGATTTTTTTCCTTAAACTTGCCAGGACTTAAAGATAGATTATTCTTTACAAATTAAGCTCAATAACAAAATATAATTATTATATCCGATGAAAAGAATGATATTTTAAACATTTTTTCTGAAGATGAATTCCGGATTTCAAGAAATGGAAAAGGAATGAAAATTCAATCAGGAATTCTAAATTAAAAACTAATAGAGTAGAGCCAGGTTACAGTTTCGTCAGTTCTTCAGGATATATGTTACTCCCGCAAGCAAAAGGTTCTCCTTTGTCAGATACTTTCCGTTCTGTAACCTGCACCCCCCCTCATCAAACCGTACGTACGATTTTCCCGCATACGGCTTCCCTACAGTCTTCATCGTCAGCCTTCACGGATGTCAGGAGGTTTGTAATGTACATGGATTGATAAGTCCATATTTACTTACCAATACTTCAAAGACTCCACGGCGATAGAGCTTACATTTCCTCTGACTTTTCCTTCGATAATATCTATATAGTTTTGTTATTAAATAGTATCTCGGGTTTCGTTTTGCTTTTTTCGGGTAACTTACCCTGGGTATGTAAAAATAATTTAACCAGCCCCTGATTATATAGTTTAATCTTTGTACAAGTATCTCCGGACTCTTGTGTCCATTTTCTTTTAGACAGGTGTTGATGTTTTCCCTTACTTTATTTTCAGATCTCTTGC
>JAFGQK010000019.1 GCA_016935735.1 Spirochaetales bacterium
ATTCACGCCTTACAGATCCGATAAACCGTTCAGCATAAGCATTCATGTCAGGTGAAAAAGGCGTTGTACGGATATTGGTGATTTCAAACCCTTTATAATCCTGGTATACAAACTCCCCTGAACCATCGTGTATAAGAAACGTCTTTTTATCTTCACGGTCTTCCATAAATCCCCGAAGCTGATTACGGACAAAAAAGGCAGAGGGGTTTTCTGTTATCCTGAACTGTACGATTTCCCTGGTTTTAAGATATATGATAAAAAATACGTAAAATGTTTTACCGAAGAGTGATGTCACGGTAAAGAAATCCATAGCAAAAAGATGGTTAATGTGAGATGCAATAAACTTTTTCCAGGTAAAAGCGGATTTGATTTTACCCTGTTTTCTAAAGTCAGCGATAATCCTGCGGATAGTACTTAAGGAAAGACGGATACCAAGCTTTAATAACTCACCCTGGATTTTTCCGGTACGTATGAATGGACACTGACATAATTTGTATTTAGTTTTACTCAGATGAAAACAATCCGTGTAATCCTGCGTCATCTGAGGTTTGAATATCTCTTTTAATCCGTAAAATCACTAAATATTTAAAAACAAATTTACGAAATCGCACCCAATGCTGCGAAAAGATTGACATTTCTGTAACAATCTGTTAACTTTCTTGTTATAAAAGAAAGTACAATGCGGAATTTCTATTGGAATTCCTATACAATAAAATAATCAGGAGTGAAACATGAAAAAGTGGATGTGCAGGATAATACTATTCAGCTTGATTCTGGGAATGGGATTGATTCCCGGATGCGAGCGAAAATCAGATACCACGGTAACCGGGACGGATGATAAGAAAGCTGTACCGACAAGACCGCCGGAGGACTATAAACAGTGGGATGCCCCCCCGGAGATGATGATCGACCTGGCGAAAATCTACCTGGCGACCGTAAAGACTGAGGTCGGGGACATTAAATTTGAGTTGATGCCTGCCGAAGCGCCTGTGACGGTGAATAACTTCATTTTCCTGGCCGGGAAAGGATTTTATGACGGCAGTTCTTTCCACCGCGTTGAGGAGGATGTCATGGCCATAGGCGGAAAACCATTTGACGGCTTTTACGATGGTCCCGGATATACCATCCCCGATGAAATTACCACTGATATACGTTTTGATGAAGGCGGTTATGTTGCCATGGTCAAATCCAGCGATCCCAATACCGCAGGCAGCCAGTTTTTTATTACCCTGGATCAGACACCCTGGTTGAACGGCATGTACTCCATTTTCGGGAAGGTTGTCGAGGGTTTGGATGTGGTGAAGAGGCTAAAGATTGTGGATCCCAGTAAGGATACTCACAAGGGTACGGGTATTCTATCCATAAATATTTCCGAGTTGGAGGAGAGTCTGCTCCCCGGGAAAAAACCTTTTGTCCCCAAAGCCCCCCAACTGGCAGACAGCCGCCCCCTGGCGAAGCTGCCAATCCCGGCGCGGGAATTCATCTATAACACGGCCCCGGAAATGATGATCGATCCCAACAAATCCTACAGCGCCAGGTTTGTGACCACCAGGGGTACAATTGATGCCAAACTGCGGCCCGATATTAATCCGGTGAGTGTGAATAACTTTGTGGTCCTGGCCAAACTGGGTTACTGGGATAATTTCCCCTTTACAACTGTGGTACGCTGGCGCTATGCGATTTCCGGGTCACCCAGGGCCAAACCCCGGAGTGATATCGGGTATTCCATTCCCTGGGAAGATTCCCCGCTTTTGCCCCTGGGTATCGGTAAATTAGGCTACTGGCTGCATGCCAGGATGGACGGTTCCTCCAGCGGCAGTAATATCTTTTTCATGCTGACCAATGATATCCGGGGACATTACGGAAATGTTTTCGGTGAGGTTTCACAAGCCGGCATGAAGATCGTACGCAGTATCCCTGCCGATGATGAAAACAAGCCGAAGGAAAAGATTATCAGGGTAGATATTATAGAAGATTAAATCTCCTTAAGGAGACGCTTCACTATTCAGATACACCATAATAATAATACTTTATTACAACCAATTCTTTACCTTCAATATTGGTCCATATCGCGAGGGTTTCTGTTACCTGTTCCATTTCAAATGGCGGAGATACCGTAATATCTATCGTATATTCGTCTCCTTCTTCAATAGTGTTAATTTTTGTTGTACATCTTTCACCTGATGATTGAATTTTTAGTATTTCCAGGGGAGTATCAACATGATTTTTTAGAGTAACAGTTCCTGTTAAAGGAGGCCCGTCTTTCCTGGTTTGTCCAAGCCAGACTTTTTCCGGATTTACCTCGAGTATTACATTGATTTTCCCTTCCATTATAAGGAAGATTGGTTCCGAATCCGGGATATTTGTCTCTACCTTGATGGATTTTGAAACATATCCCTTGTACCCCTTTGTGTTGAACACTACCAGGATACTGCCCGTTTTCCCGGGCGCAACTTCTTTCGTATAAACCCCGGGGGCAGTACACGGGCAGGTAGGTCTGACAGAAGTGATTTCTAACATATCCGTACCTGTGTTCCGGTATGTGAAGGTGTACGACACTTCTCTGCCTTGATCTACCTCCCCAAAATTATAAATGGGGTTTTCAAATTTAATGGCAGGTATTTTCCCGGTAATACAACTGTGTAAGAACAGCAGAATGCCTATCATTAATATAATCCGGCATAAAAGTTTATTATTCATGTCTCTATCCCCTGTAAATAGTTACTCCTTTAATCATTAAGCAGGCTTTGTCCGCAACCCAAATAATAGTTTATGGGTTCCTTTTCTTTTAATTATGTTACATAATACCAGGAAATGCCATATAAATCAAGTGAATAACCTTAAGGGGTAACGAACGCCAGAACAGTTTTTTTAAAACCATTGGAACACACGGAAATAAAAGGCTGAAAAAGCCATAAACCGCCTTTTGCTTTGCTGTGGCCTTCTGTTTATAAATGTATATGATATAAGGAATTACTAAGAACTACAGACTACAGCTAATTGTTTCCTTAATGGCATCATCGGGAATTCCCCGTAAAGCGTCTTCTCTTCTGTCTTCTAAAATTAAGGATATCGCATCTGCAAGGTTTCTTTCACATTCTTCTTTTGTTTTACCCTGTCCATTAGCTCCCGGAATTTCGGGACAATATCCTATATACCAATCCCCATCTTTTTCTATTATGGCTGTAAATTCATTATGCATAATGATCAGTATCCTGATCATAGCATACACTGTTACCATCAAACCGCCAATTGGGAGTTCTTGTTTTCATCATAACATCTGATTACACAGCGTTGGCTACGCCCACAACCCAAATCAAGAGAAGTAGGAAATAATTTATACCTGTAATTACATCAGATCCAGGAAGGATCCGGCCAACGCAAGTGTTACGGGTCGAAAATCCTGGTATTATTCCAGGATTTTCGCCTATAGTAAC
>JAFGQK010000020.1 GCA_016935735.1 Spirochaetales bacterium
CACCTTATATTAAAGAGGTAAAGTTCCTTCCTGCATTGCTTTTTTACCAAAAAAAATATTTTTTTTCTGTTTCAAATACCTGCTTCAATAAAAATACCCCAATCATGGGAATGATTTACGAACGACGAATCGCACATAAATTCGCTTCCCCCCTTGAAATTTATTCCCTCTCCTGGTATATATCACCTGTTACAAATAATCCTGGAAAAAGGCCATGCTTTTATCATAGTAATTATCCTGTCTCTATACGCTGTCATGGTCTTTGCGGAATAGACCGTGCAGGTTGTAGAAGAATCCCCTGAAAGCACCGGGGAAGAAGCGGACACGAGTTCAAACGCATATACCCCTACCCGTGTACAGGAGGATAAACGGCTCAAATGGATTGCAGTAAAGACAGATAACAGGCTGGTAAGAAAATACAAGCTCGATTATGACCAGGGGGCTGTTACAAGACAGAGCAGGCTGACAATCATAAATCGTATCCCGGCCTAAATGACTTGAATATTCTTGACCAGCCGGTGATCACGGGTGACTGGAACGGGGACGGAAGAACGGATGTAGCAAGAACCGGATTCTCCGGTATTGTTTCCAGGGTATCGAGCGGTACCGGCTGGAAAGATTATGACAGTATTGACGGGTTTGGTATCAGCAGCGGATATTCAAGTACACTCAGGTTTCCGGTGCTTACCGGTGAATGGAACGGGGATGAACAATATCCGGATACAGGACAGCAGGTCGTACCTTTACAATGCAGAAATAGAAGGACACACCCTGCCCTATGCTGTTTCAGAGGTGCAGGACGAACTGTACTCATCCGTCTACATTCATATGGTAAATTCTGCCAATCTATCGGCTTTATTTGCAAAACTGCATACCGGCATTGCAATCCTGCAATAAAACATTTGCCTTAAACCAATACACGTTTTTAATTCATTATCTTACAACAAATTAAGAAATAAATACATGGTATACTTTTTGCTTTTATTATAATAAATACCGAATAGGAGGAAAAAAGAAATGAAAAAAAAGGTATTTATTTTATTTATAATTTTTTTGTATTTCTGTATCAGTATTACGATAATTGCTGCTCAAACTGTCCTGTACGGAGATGTCAATAAGGATGGCAAAGTTGATATTCTGGATGCATTAAAGACAGCCCAGTACTATGTCGAACAACCGGATCCGAATTTCGATTCCAAAGCTGCTGAGGTATCGGGTGACGGTAATATAGATATAATTGATGCTCTTTTAATCGCACAATACTATGTGGGCCTTATTACCATATTCCCTGTAGAGACAGCAGAACCGACACAAAGTCCAACACCTGAGATTACACCGTCACCGACCTCTGAAGAACCGGTCGTGTATGATTATCCGTATAACTGGGATGTTATAACAAGTATGTATACCATTACCGCAGATGCAGAACAAAAGCTGCTTACAAACGGATTTGTTGTACTCGATTATTTAAAAGCAAGCAGTGTGGCTTTGTATTACAACAGCCTTTCCACCAGGGTAGACAATGGCCCTTTTATTACTACCGATGCACTTCTTCATGTTTTTCATCTCACTTATGATCACATGCTCCAGACAGTCGAAAAAGAGGTGTTTTTCCAGAAACTTGTTACCCTTTTGGACCTTTTTCACACAGAAACGCAATATGCTTACGAGTCAATACAGCCCGGTATGTATGTAAAAGAACCCGCACGAAAGTTATGGATATTTGCTGCTGTGGCAGAGATGCTTGTACATGGGGAAACAACCCTTTCAGGTACCGGTATCGCACCGATAGAAACAGAGGTAAATACATATCTTTCAAAAGTATATGCCCATACCCTGGAGGATACGGAAGATGATTATACACAATACGAACCAAGGGGTCATTATACAGAGGACCCCCTTCTCGAACAGTACTTTAGGGCTATGATGTGGCTCCAGAGGCGGATATTCTTAACGGAAAAAATGGAACAACTTGTCAGTGCAGGGATAATGGCCTCTATTATTGCAAACAATGCCGCTATTGTATCTTCCTGGCAGGAATTGAATAATTTCATTACAAAACTCATCAATGAATGCCTTGGAGAAACCCCTTTTACCGTGCACCAGGCATTACAGGAAACATTTGGAACAGAATATGAAACAAACGGATATATGGTTCTTGAGGATGAAACAAACAGAACACTTTTTGCAAGTGCTGTCGATGACTATATCTTTTTTATGGGCCAGCGAATGGTGATTGATAGTCTTGTCATGGCAGAAACCCTTTATGATAAAGTGAATTACAGGAAATACCCCTGTGCTCTGGATATGGCTTCCACCCTCCTCGATTCACAGGCTGCATACGAAGAACACGCAGATGAGATGGCGACGTTTCCCGACCTCAGGCCTGTTATTGACGAATTAAGAACATTGTATAATAATAAAACGGCAGATTTCTGGACACAAACGATCTATAATTATCAGCTTTACGCTTTGCGTGCGCTTTCAGTTACCCCGGCTGGGAATGTTCCGGAGTTTATGAAAGAACCTCTCTGGGCACGGGAAAAATTGAACACCCAGCTTGCATACTGGTCTGAAATGCGCCATGACAATATCCTCTACGCCATGCCTGTCCCCACCGTGGTTCCCGGTTTAACACCGACACCGGCAATAACCCCTACCCCACCCCCGGTCGGGTATGTAGAACCTTATCCTGAATTTTATGAGCGTGTTTCCGGGATGTGCACCAGCACCAGGGATATTCTTGATGATGCAGGGTATACTGCTGTTCACAGGACAAAATTCCAGCAGATTGCAACCTGGGCAGATGATTTCAGAGACCTTGCCGAGAAAATCAGCGATGGTATTGAATTAACAGAAGGGGAAAAGCTGGCAATCAGGGGCTGGGGCAGTACCCTGATTAATTATTTCAAGGGATTTGTCAAGGATGATGAGCCTCAATGTATTGCAGATATTTTTTCCGATGATGGCCGGGTTCTTCATGAGGCAGTGGGTAAACTCCACCCTGTCATCATTCTGTACAAAGAACCCGGGTTTCCGGATTATATTGGTGTTGTCGGTTATGTAATGAGCTACTATGAGTTTTACCGGGAGAACAACGACCGCATCAATGATGAAGAATGGAAAGTGATGCTTTCTGAAAATCCGCCCGCCCGTCCGGTATGGACAGATGGATTTGTTAGTTATTAGAAGAAGTAGATGTTTTAAAAGAAAGGCTGTCTGTGGAAAAACGGACAGCCTTTTCTTCCTATTTATTATACCCTGGGGCTGTCCAAAAAGTCAGAGTGAGACGTAAGCTTTTTAGACAGCCATCCCTTTCTATTTATATGTTTTTCCATGGTTATCACC
>JAFGQK010000202.1 GCA_016935735.1 Spirochaetales bacterium
GTCTGTGCCGGGACCGGGGTTTCAGTTTCCGCCGGTACAGGGGGCCGGGTCTGTGCCGGGACCGGGGTTTCAGTTTCTGCCGGTACAGGGGTCCGGGTCTGCGTTGGGACCGGGGTTGCGGTTTCCGCCGGTACAGGGGTCCGGGTCTGCGTTGGGACCGGGGTTGCGGTTTCCGCCGGTGTTTCCCGGGGGGCATCGGTATAAAAAGGTGTTTCCGCTGGTACAGGGGTTTGTCCTTCTGGTGTTGATTCAGCCTCTTCATCGAGTATTGTATCATCTATCAATTCATCTTTTGTCGTTTCTTTATATTGCTCTGCTACATCGAGTATTTCTGTAAATTCCGTGTCCTTTATCTTTTCATTGTTATCTTTTGCTATCTCTGTAAGCTCTTCCAATTCCTTGTCCTTGGTCCCCATAATGAGGATACGATTATTCGCCAGTTTGGCTGTTTCTGAATCTGCATTTTCCTCGATTATTTCCTGGTATATTTCCAGGGATTTTTCCTTTTCCCCCACTTCCTCATAGCACCTGGCCTTAAGGTATTGTATTTTATCCTTTTGCCCTTCATCCTCCAGGGACAGCTGGTTGAGTATTTCTATTGCATCATCATACGCAATCAGTTTATAGAGCTTTTCGGATTTATTTAAAGCACTTTCACCGGATTCTTTTGTTTTATTGATTTCCTGTTCAAAATAGATGATATATTGAAGAAGGGTTGCCGCGGTCAGGGCGAGGTTCTCGTTACTGTATTGATTAATAACATCTTTAAGCAGCGTTTTTGCTTCTTCCACCTTACGAAGGAGGGCAAGACAAAAACTCCTGTGAATATTTATAACCGGTATTTTCTTTTTATCGAGATTTTCTTTCTTTAATGCCCTGTTATATACCGTCAAGGCCTTGTCATAATAATTGTTTCTTTCATAATAATATGCCAGTGAAAGATCATTATCAGTAGGATTATAATAATCCTGTAATAAAGGAGGTTTATCAATGAGTTTCCGCATCAGGTTAATGATGATTAAAAGAAACCTGGTAAAACCGCTGTCTTTACGGCTATATATCGATATGGTGTTCTCATAACCCGAAATAACCATGGCTACTCTTAATTCATTTTTATCAAACTCCTGCTGGTCGATATTATCTTTATAAAAATCCATATGAAGTTTGAATTTACTCACCATACCAAGATAGTCGACATCCGATATCTCCCTGTTCATTTCATTCAGGAATCCGTTCAGTTCTATTATCCCGATATTGGTGACATTATTATTGAGTACGATCATCCCGAAAATGATCATACTGCTTGAAATAACAATAAGGAATAGAAATAGTTTACCTGAAAAGGTATTCCGCATATATCTTCCCATTCATTATCAAAAGGAAATCACCTCCTTTGGAGGTGGTCCATTTCCTCCTCATTATATTTAATTTAAAGGCTATGCCTTTTATATTCTTTTGATTTCAAAAAAGTCACCTGCTCCGCAGGTGGCTTTTTACTTGATTATATCGATAATAATGCACGTCTCGTCATCTATCCGGTCCATATTGCCCCTGTGAGTTGATAATTCCGAAATAATTGTTTCGAGTATTTTGTTGCATGGCAATGTATTATTATCCTGGATTACCTTCAGTACCCTTTTATAACCGAATTGAACACGGTCGGGATTCATAGCTTCATAAATACCATCTGTAATAATTAATATTTTATCACCCGGGTTGAACCTTAATTTTTTGGATTCAAAAAGATGACGAAGATCGGTGGAAAAACCAATAAGCATCCCGTTTGTCTTGAGTTTCCAGGCTTTATTCTCCCGCAAAAGAAATGCACTTGACAGGCCGGCGTTTGAAAATGTTATAGTGTGCAGTTTACGGTCGATAATCATATAAAAGGCCGTGAAGAATTTATCGTATTTTTTCATTAAATCACTGAAAAAAGAATAGATGTGCTTTAAGAATTCCTTTGAATCCGTATATGCCGCTGCTATATCCTCGCATTTTTCTTTTATCAGCATCGTTATCAAAGCAGCAGAAACCCCGTGTCCGCACACATCCGCGATAATACATCCGTACCTGCTGTCTCCCAGGGGAAAAATATCATGATAATCCCCGCTTACCTCTATAAGGGGATTATGGTAAATCGCGATATTAAAATATTCTGTATTTCTGAGTGTGGGATAAATCGATTTCTGCACTTCCCCGGCCATCTGGAGGTCCCTCTTTAACCGCTGGTTCATCGCATCAAGAGATTCGATTTTTTCCTGTATAGAAGAGGCCATGTGATTAAATGCATTCGATAGAATTCCGAATTCATCCGACCTTTTTAATTTTACCCGGGCATTGTAGTTGCCTTTTTGAAGCTCGGTGCTTTTTGCAGAAAGGATATTAATGGGGGATATAACGGTCCGGTGGAGTATTATGGCAAATACGATATGAAAAACAGCTAAAACAACAATAAAGATAATCACCAGCCGGTAAATGACTGAAAGTTTATCGTGTATATTTGAAATATCGAGTGAAAAGAGAAGAATGATGGTGTCCATGTTGATGAAATCGAGCGGTATATAAATGTTGATTTCCTTATCACTTTTAAAAGAAGCAGTATAGGATTTATTTGAGAATTCTCTCCTGGTCACGGCATTCTGGGCTTCACGCAAATATGATTCCTCAAAAGGAAAAGCACCCGGGTACAATTCATGAATCACTCTCCCATCAAGATAAAAAAGAATATACTTTACTTTAGAGAGAATTGTATTGCATTTATCGATTAATTCATACTTAATCGTCTCTCTATTCGGAAATTGCCGTGGATTACGGTTTATCTCCTCTATAAGAATATTGATTTCCGAGGTAATATTCGATGCAAGTTCAAGGGATTCATATTTTTTGTTCTGGACAATCAAATCCACCTGATTTGTATGAATAAGAATAGTGAAAAAGGAGATATTCAGGACCATGAGAAAAATATAGAGAATCCCTAATTTTACACCTAACCGGTTCATACTATATATTCTAAGAAAATTTTCATAGCAATGCAACAATAACTCCGGATGACCGGCTTAATGTTTCTGTTAAAGGAGGTTTTACTGCCACTTTTATTTGACAGGGTATATATAACCATCCATACACAAAATCTCATTAATCCTTATATAAAACCTTATGAATTTGTTTTAAAAGTGAATGTATTTTTTCATGAAAATGCCAGAATAAAAGAAAAACGAGGAGGAAAAGGTGTAATGAGAAAAATTCTATTTGTAATGCTTCTCCTTTCCTGCGGGTCTTTACTTTTAAATGCCCAGGTACTTGGAGATGTGAATCAGGACCAGGATATTGATATTGTCGATGCCCTGCTGGTAGCCCAGTATTATGTGGGACTCGATCCACCGGGATTCTTTATCGACCTTGCAGATACAAACTGTGACGGATCTGTGGATATCATAGATGCCCTGCTCATCGCCCAGTATTATGTTGGCCTGGTGGGGGAATTTCCCTGCGGGGCAACCCCATCGCCTTCCCCTGTCCCCACGGATACAGGCAGGGATGTTTTCGGAATTACCATGCTCTATCCGACACTCCATGGCTCCCCGGGCTGGGATTCCCTGCACTGGAATAATGGGATTAACAGGACGCTTTCCTATGATATTATGAGCGGGAATGACCCGGAAGATCCGACATTCTGGTCCGAATACCGGGGCAGCGGGACCCTGACAATCGATGGAAATGGCATGTTGATAATGGGCGGCAGCCAGCCGAGGATTTACATTAATCCTTATCCCGGTACCGGGGAAGCAAATCCCGAGATGTTTTTCAAGAATGTGGAAGTGACTGTGTACTATATGAGGATCGGCACTGACGGGGCAAACTGGGGCGGGTGTATTATAGGTACACGGAGCGGTCCGAATGGCCACAGCAGTTGGGGGGATTACTGTGATGCCACGACCTATTATGCAAGACTCCGGCATGATGGGAATGTCGATTTTTACAAGGAGCTAAAGCATCCGGATGGTGATTATGTCATGCACCAGGCATTCTGGAACGGGAATCCGCTTCCGTCAAATCAATGGCTGGGGATGAAATTCTGCATTTATAATATTGCAGGGGATTCCCGGGTAAAACTGGAAATGTATGTGGACCGGGCAAGCAGCGGTGCAAATGGCGGTACATGGGAAAAGGTGATTGAATTTGTGGATGACGGTACCTGGTCCGTACCTGCATCCGGCTGCCCCTACCCGGAGAATATGCCTATCACGGAAGGCGGCGGGGTTGTCATGATAAGGAATACCGATGCAGCAGAAGCCCATTACAAAATGTTTTCGGTACGGGAAATCGATGTGCAGTAGGAAGAAGTGAAATAAAAAAGCCGGTCAAAAAACCGGCTTTTTTATGTTTATTGAGATTTCGATTCCTTATTTTTTCTTATTCATCCAGGGGCAATCCTCTTTAATACGGCAGGTTTTACAACCTGCGATTTTGGAAACAAAGGGAATAACAAAGAAACCGGTAAAACAGAAAAGCACCAGATACAATAACGTTACATATGAGAACCGGCTTATAAGAAGATAGATACCGATAACCGGGGGGACAAACCATGCAGGGAAAAGAACCGGGATATTTTTCTTGAATATCCGGCTGAAATTCTTTCCGCTTTTCTTTTTAAACAGTTTTGCAGAGATAATTCCATATCCGCATGGACAACTCCTGGTACCAAAGCTGTGGCAATAAGGACAGATTTTCGCCCAGAACCACAGAATCGACAATACGGCGTACACTGCATGAGTGATTCCAAAGATTATTCCCCATTGTGCCAGAATAACAGCTCCCAATCCGAAAAGAACTAAAGTAGGTATGTTATCCAGGGCAATAAGCCAGGAAGGTATTTCTCTCTTACATACTTCCTGAACTTCTTTTAATTTCTCTGTTTTAATATGATTTTTGTGACTCATTTGCGATTAACATTGGTTCAGAGCACCTTTTTTACAGTATTCTGAAAACAAATGCCCCCATTCCGATTCTTTTAGCCAGGTTTTATAAACCTTTTTCTTCTTAAATGGCCAGTAATAAACATCATGATAAAAATAGGAATAGAAATTACCAAGGTAAAGGACAGGCGGCCGTGTCATGACCTTTTGAAGAAACCTGGTCGGCCCGAACCAGGTGATATTGGCTACTACTTTATGGAATATCAGTTTTACTTTGAATCCCCAGTTTTCGTTAATAATATCCTTGTCCCCGGTAATTTCAATCTCGGAAGGGTTTCCCCTGCCCAGGCCCGCATCATGAGCCAGCCGTATATACTTTATTTTCATCGGATCAAACCCCATGATTTTTGCTGCTACAGCATCAATCGCCACCTGGTCGGTACTGGCCAGGATTACATCCTTTTTCACCGGCTTCATGATTCTTGGTCCGGACCCGTCCCCGGCTGTTGTTCCGTCCATAAAGCAGAATAAGCCGGGATGGATTTCTTTTTGAATAGCGAGAAGGTCTACCAGGGTTTCATGAATATAGGTATGGGTCTGATGCCGTTTATGGTTTAATAAGCCGCCAAAGGCATTTTTTAATGCACCGGTCGTTGTTGTATAAATATGGGTTTTAACAGTGGGGAGATGAACCATATTCTTGCCGATAAAATAATCCGGGATACGGATATGGTGATTATAGATTTTATTCAATACAAGCATAGGTGCCTTTGGTTTGTATTGAATCCATTTCATGTCTTCTTCCTTGAAATTAAACCGGACTTCGATTTCATGGGCTTTGAATATATTGGTATAACGGTTAAGCTCTTCTCCTTTAAAAGCATTGGTTACTTCTGTTTTATTCTGTACGCAACAAATCCTGTTAAATCCATGATTTTTCAGAGCGAGAATCGATCCTTCGAGCTGCCATGGGGTTGTATTGGCAGAGGGAAGGGGATAATGCCAGCTGATATTATCTTTCAATATGGTTGTTAACGATGTATCCATGGCCCCGGGACCGCCGGCCAGTTCAAACAGCCTGTTATAGTCATCCAGAACCTTCCGGGGATTCGTTCTGATAATTGCTACTTTCGATTTCGCCAATAAAATAACCTCTTTTCTAATAAAACATACCCTGCTTTCAGGGAATCTCTCTTCCCTTTTCAGGGAATCTCTCTTCCCTTTTCATGAAAGATACACTAAATCCGAATTTCTGTCAATCAAATATCCCCAAAGAGCAGATTTTCTCAGTTAAGGATATACCCTCCTGAACAGTGGGACCCGTGCTTCGGCATTCAGATCATAGGATGATTTTTCACCGGCTGCAAAAAAATGAAATCCCAATCCGGCGATCATGGCGGCATTATCCGTACAGAGTTGCACAGAAGGGAAAATCGCTGTCATGCCCTTTTCCTCATTAAGTCTTTTTCTTAAGTAGCTGTTTGCAGAAACGCCCCCGCCTGCAACGACCTTCCTGATTCCTGTATCGCGAACAGCCATTACAACACGATCTGCAATAATATCGATCGCAGTCTTTTGAAAAGAAGCAGCGATGTTTTCCGGGTTTTTTCCATCCTTTTTATTCCAGAAAAGATCGAGCTGGTTCACCACAGCGGTTTTTAATCCTGAATAGGATACGTCATAGGGATGATCCCCTTTGTGGAGAGAAGGCTTCGGAAACCGGAAGGCAAGGGGGTTCCCTTTTTGGGCAAGCCAGTCAATAACCACCCCGCCGGGGTATCCAAGATCATAATACTTTGCCACTTTATCAAAGGCTTCACCGCAGGCATCATCAATAGTGGTGCCCAGAACAGTGAAGGAGCATACACTGGTGACCTTTGCAATAATAGTATGCCCCCCGGATACAATAAGGCCGATGTACGGGTAGGTGATATCATGTTCTAAATGCGGTGCATAGAGATGAGCCAGGATATGATCGACCCCGGTAAAAGGAATGGAGAGTGAGAAAGCAAGGCCCTTGGCAAAAGAAACTCCTACAAGGAGAGAACCGATAAGACCCGGCCTGCTGGTCACGGCAATTCCGTGAATGTCTTTCAGCCTGATTCCTGCTTTTGTAATAGCATCTTTTACTACGGGAATAATCCATTCGATATGTTTCCGTGATGCAATTTCCGGGACCACACCATAAAAGGGTTTATGAATTTCAACCTGGGAGGCAACCACATTGCTTAAAATTTTTTTCCCATCCTCCACCACCGAAGCTGCGCATTCATCACATGATGTTTCTATACCAAGAACGTTCATGAATTCTCCCTATTTCCCGTAAATTTCTGAAAGGCCGGCAAGCGGATCCAATTCAGGAACTCCTGTAAAACATCGAGTACTTCACTGTTCCGGATATGGCCTGTCATGATAACATACCCGTTTTTGTCCGCCGGTGCAATCCCCTTTTACCAGCTATTCTAAATTTAAAACCGCGGATTTCATGGCGCCAGGTTAAATCTGGTAGATTGGGATAAGATTAAATGATCTTTGAAATGTCTTTTATAACCCAGTTGGTGCGAATCCCACCCGGCAAAGTCTGACCAGCAGCCGGAAGCGAGTCTTGCACATGTAGGGTGACCGAAGTGTGAAGCGTAGACAGCGAACATAAAAGCCGTGCTAATGAGCCTCGAAAGGTAGCTAGATAGCTTTCATTCATTTTATGTCGCGGTAGATTGGGAGAAGATGCTTTTAATTATAGATAATTATGATTCTTTTGTTTATAATATAATTCATTTTATTTGTTATCCGGAAGATAAAATCGATGCTAAACGCAATGACAAAATAGATTTAAAAGAGATAGATACGAAAAACTATAAAGCTATAATTATCTCGCCTGGGTCTATGGGGCCTGGTAATGTGGGATTATTGAATGAAATAATTAAAATGTATTATAAAAAGATACCAATTCTAGTAGATAGAATTTTTTTAGCTTACTTTCCGCAGGTAAAAATTGCTATTTTTCTTAATTTTTATCCAATATTTTACGATTTATAATATGTCACATCAATGCTTAATAATTTTAAAATCTGTACCTGCAAATCTGATAAAGGATCAAAGAAGTATTTAATTATTTAACAGCACTTCGTGAATCAAAGGGGGATTCATGATCTTTGATCACAAGAGAATAGCTATGGATACAATGCAAAAAGCATTAACATTGCGAAAAAGAATGGGATTTGCATTATGGGTTCCTCTCGGTATATTTGATTTTACCCAAAAAATTGGTATTATAGCAAATGTTGCGAGTTTCTCAACACTATCAAAAAAAACTCTGCAACCCTTTAAAGATGAACTGGAGAAATTAATATCAAGCATTTCATGAAAACCGTAAGGAAGATTACATGAGTTCAAAAAGAATCATACAATCCTTAAGACCTGCAAAAACGACCGAAGTGTATGATACATACTGGCGTTTCGCTGCTAAACGGCAGGAAATTTTTTTTAGACGGTTAAAAGGAAAATCTCCTCCATGGATTGATGACCCTATTTTAAATGAATATAAATTTACCAATGCTTACAGAGTTTCTGACAGGGTTAGCCAATATTTAATACGTAATGTGATATACCAGGGCGATGCATCGCCAATTGAAGTTTTTTTCAGGATTATTTTATTTAAAGTATTTAATAAAATTCGCACATGGGAATTATTATTGTCGAAAATTGGTGAAATTACATATAAGAATTATTCATTTGATGCCTACAATAAAATCCTGGGTGATGCGATGAGAGATGGAATTGCTATTTATTCAAATGCGTATATAATGACATCAGGGAAAAATAGTTTCGGACACTTAAAAAAATATCAGAATCATTTAAAACTTATTGAGTTTATGATTAAAGATAATGCACCACAAAAAATTGTAAAAGCAGAATCCATGAAAGAGGTTTTTGAATTACTCCTTTCCTACCCGACCATCGGTTCTTTTCTTGCATATCAATATACGATCGATATTAATTACAGCGAGCTGACTCACTTTTCCGAAATGGAATTTGTAGTACCCGGACCGGGTGCCCGGGATGGAATAAAAAAATGTTTTTCAGATATGGGTGGATTGAATGAGGCTGAAATTATTAAATTGGTAACAGAACGGCAAGCTATTGAATTCGAGCAGAGAGGAATCAACTTCAAGCACTTATGGGGAAGACCACTCCAATTAATAGATTGCCAGAATCTTTTTTGTGAAGTAGATAAATATGCCCGGATTGCCCATCCAGAGGTAAAGGGTGTTTCAAATAGAAAATGTATTAAACAGCGGTTTTTCATGAATGAAAAGGAGATAGAATATTGGTATCCACCAAAATGGAAGATTAATCATTTAGTAAGGAATTAAACCAATATTTCATGAAATATTTTATGAAATACTTTATAAAAGACTTGACATTTGTAATAAATTATTTCATGATTAAGGATATGAAAGTGGGACAATTAGTAGACCGGATTAACACAAGACTCCAGGAAGATAATCACGATTTATCTCCGGGAAACATATTAAAAACATCGAATGTCAATGGCTATAAAGCCCAGGGATTTATCAAACCTGCTCCTGTAAAAGCCGAGGGAAAGGCTTATTTTGAGTATACACATATCCACGAAGAGTTAATTTACAGGGCTTTTACAAAAATTCTACAAGGCATACGAACCCATGTTGCTTTTCAAAAAGCGATGGATGAACTGCATTCTCTTTTTTAAATAGAGAAAGGAGGTTAAAGAGATGAGAACACTCAAAGAAGTTACTGTTGAAGTAATTCAGAAGTGTAATTCCTCATGTATATTTTGCTCTTCTCTGAGTCATCCCTTTGCACAAAATGAAATCCCGCTGGGGAAACTATTGGATATCTTTAAATTTGCAAAAGAAAAGGGTGCCGCCGCGATTAATCTATCTGGTGGAGAGCCTCTATTAAGAAAAGATATCGTAAAAATAATAGAACTTTTATCTGAAATGGAGTTAAAAGCAACCCTTTATACATCGGGTAATATTCAAAACACAAAAATTATCGATGAAATCTTACAAAAGAATATCCCCACAGATAAATTGACGTTTATCTTCAATTATCCTACATATAATAATAATACATACCAGTACCTTATTAATTCCAAAGAAATGAATATCACAACCCTCGATAATGCTATCCATATGATTGTTCAAAAGGGATATCCTGTGGAAACTCATATTATCCCACATGCCCTTAATATAAGTGATCTCTACGATTCAATTCTGCATCTAAAAAGACTTTCAGTTACTCAGGTAAGTTTACTCAGAATTGTATACCAGGGCAGAGCAGAATTTAATAAGCAGAAACTTTTTCTTACACCGGAAAAGATGATTGTTCTGGAAGAAACCATTAAAAAAATCAAAAGTGAACTCTGTGATACTTCCTTTACATTGCGAGTCGGTATTCCCTTTAAAAGCCTTGTCCGTCAGAAATGTGAATGTTTTGCCGGATTTGCAAAATTAATATTTCGTTATGATGGGATCGTTTTTCCCTGTGAAGCTTTTAAAGAAGCACCTTTAAACAGTCAGTTTATTTTGGGGAATATTTATACCGACCCATTATCCCATATATGGAAAAATCATCCGGTACACCACAGGTTACGGTTGTTAAAAAAGGCAGCTGTAAAAGCAGAAGAAGATTGTCCCGCGCAGTTATTGTATAAATAATCTATTTTGGAGTGATAAATGCAGATTGATATTATTAATAAAAAGTTAGAAAAAAAAATTATTGATGAAAATGTTATTCGTCAGATTGCTACTGACGAAGAGAATATTTTTTTTAGTAAAACCACCAAAGATACAATGATACAATTTATTGATGATAAAACAAATACAAATAAAACATCCATAGAACTCTGGAAGAATTTGTTAATTGATTCGATTTGTCTATTAAAAATGAATGACAAACGCGAAAAGTTATACGATATATTTAAGAAAATTTACGATGATGGTAAGGGAAAAAAAGATTTCTGTAATAGTTTTAAAAAAATCAGGCTTATGAGTTCTTATGGAATTGATGAAATTGAAAAATATTTTCATGATTTTGTTGATTTTGAATCAGTTTTATACGGAACAAGTAAATATTATCGTGATCATATCCTGCACATTCTCCAGGTATGGGGAATTGGTATTGGATTGATTTGCAATCATGAAACAGATCTGAAACTGACAGATAAATACATTTGTTCCAAAGAAAATTTTAATTTTTTACTTGATAAAGAAGATAAAAAAGGTAAAGAAGAAAATGAAGAAGAAAAAATAAGGAAAAAGTCAATATCTAAAAGTGAAATATGGGCAATGTGGACTATAATAGCACTGTGCCACGATCTTGGATATCCTATTGAAAAAGCATCTCAAATAAATCAGAAAACACGGAAGATCATCAATCATTTTGGATGTCTTAATTTTCAGGAATTAAATTATTCCTTTGAAATATTTAATGGTTATATTGTAGAGAAATTCTTAAATATTATTTCATCAAAAGCTGTTATGGCACAAAATTCACCTGACAATGAGAATAAAACTGCTGTCCAGTCAAAATATCATGATAAATTCTCCAAATCTCTAGAAGATTTCAAACATGGTATGTTTAGCGGTTTATTGATATTTAAAAAGCTCACCTACTTCCTGGAAACCGATTTTTATTTTGAAAATTCAGAATTAACAGGGGAAGATCTCAGGCAGTTTTTTATCCGAAAGGAAATATTAAGAGCTATTTGCAGCCATACATGCCCGAAGATTTATCATATATGGCTGAATACATTCTCTTTTCTTCTTATTTTCTGTGATGAAATTCAAGAATGGAACCGCCCTAATTTTGATGATTTCAGATTCCGGGTTACAGATAAATATCCAAAAGTTATAATAGGGAAATATGAATTGAAAGGTCAAAAATTCAAGGTTTCATTTGCGTATGAGAATGATTGCGATAAAAATAATTATAACTATCTTGTTCTTGACAGATTTAAAACCTTACATTATTTATTGAGAAGTGCAAAAGATGATAAAGATAGAGATAAAGAAATGTTCCTGTATTGGGAAGTAACGTTTGAAAATCGTAAATACACACTGAAATTTGAACCAAAAGTAAATGAATTAAAGGAAATTACTGTATACAAGGCAGAAAAGCAATCTGATGGCAGCTTTAGCGCTGATAATGAGTTTGATCTTTATGAAAAAGATTCTCAAGAATTTTCATAAAACCTGAATATTTCCTTGTTTCTGTAATTCCTGAACCAACAGGGTTTTATATAAAAAATCGAATCGGGCGGGTAACCGCCCGCTTCTACCCGGACTAATTTCACTGATTGGATAGTTCATATGAATGATATAAATGTTACCATGACGGCATTTCATGGAAATGATAAACCCCCGTCTTTTATAACCCTTATCCGGTCTCTTCTGGAAAGAATCAGCATGCTTGTGAGAACGGAATCCCCGGGAGCGTTTACACCATATGATATGTACCAGATCCATACAACACTTATTGGTATGGAAACGGATTTTATCGATGAAAACCTGTATGGCCACTGGTTCTTTGAAAGCTGGCAAAAAAAGGTTGCTTTGAATAGTATGCTTTTTACCAAACTTCTTAAAAACAGCATAGCCATGGATTCCCCGGCTCCCTTGTTTACCATCCGTTTCGGCGGGTTTGAAAAGGCATATTGCACATGCGCAGACGAAGCATTCCTGGAATGGGAGTGTTTATCGGGGGGAAGTGAATTCCACAGTTGCGGCCGGTCTGCTTATGAAGGATCATTTTATGCATTCGCACCCGGGCCGGCAGTTTTTACCGGATGGCCTGTCCCGGCTAAAAACAGGATAGATGAATTCCCCCATTCCCTCTACTTATTCCGCCGGGCTTTTGAAAAAGCAGGTTTTATGGACAAATATCACAGCAGTGAACACCCTCAATGGAAAGATGACGACTGCTATATGAAACTCGGGACTTTTACCGGGCCGGTTAAGAATCTTTCCTTAATTAAAGAAGAAATGCGAGATTTCTTAAACAGTCTTAACCCTATTACAATCGAAATTCATCCGAAGGATGTTGCTGTCATTCTTTACCGGGATACCTCCCTTAATGAAAATGCCATTATCGAAAAACTGGTTTTACCGGACATACTAAAGGAACCGGGAAAATTACATATGTTGTTTGAGCGGTTACAGGAAATGAAAAAAACAAAGGAATGATAGAGTGAACTGGCTGGCACATATTTATCTTTCTGATGAAGATAATGAAAGTAAAATAGGTGGTTTACTCGGGGATTTTCTCTGTAATGACTGGACTTCAAAATACAGCGAAGCCATTAAGCAGGGAATCAGGAGACACCTGGATGTAGATAAATTTACCGATACGCATCCGGTTTTTAAAAATTCCTGCAGCCGTATCTCTGTTGAGAACTCCTATCTGGCGCCTGTACTCATCGATATATTCTACGATCATTTTCTTGCTAAAAACTGGGATGATTACTCGAACGTCTCCCTGGAGGACTTTGTATCATCTTTTTATAAAGTGTTGTTGGAACATAAAGAAATACTCCCGGACAAGCTTCAGAATATTATCTTTTTTATGATTAAAGAAAACTGGCTCTGCTCATATAAAAATATCGAGGGGATAAAAAATGTCCTGTACCGGCTATCGAGAAGAATAAACAGGCAGAATAGAATTGTAGAAAGTATTATCGAGTTACAAAAAAATTATTCGGATCTGGAGAGTGATTTCCAGCGTTTCTTTCCTGAAATTGTCCATGCCTATTGTCCGGATAGAAAATGATTCAAAAAGAATCATCTCCCAGATCAAATGTATAGCAATGGAATGTACCTCTTCTTCCAAAGTAGTTGAGTCCCAGCAAATTGCAATTATCATACCTTCTTTATTACAACCCATAAAAAAAAAATTCTCATCGACAATAGGGATTGAACTGCATGTTTATTCTATCCAAAAGGCGAAAATAGTGTGTCGAAAAAAAGCAATAATGTCAGGCGAATTATTGGGTAATATCTCTTCTATTAAAAAATAATAGAGAAAGTATGAAAAAGAACAAAAAGTATGCCAGCATACATATGGAATTCCGGATTGAAAATGACTTATGAATCAGTATTTCTCCGGGCTGGTAATAATGGAATGGATTAAAAAAGGAAAGCTTATCCAGGAATGGATGCAATTTTACCAGTACTTCTTCATACATGAAGAAGAATCCCATAACTCCCAGGGTAAAGAACACAGAAAGAGTCTGCTGGAATGCCCATATGGAAATAAATAATGAGATTGATACAAAAATCATTGATAGGAGAAAACCCGCAAGCGAGACCTGGATAATAAGTATCATATAAACAGGATAGCCTGCTATAAGGATTCCCACAGCACAGATGAATATCATCCCGATTGTCACAATTATCATTATTATTGTGACTGTAATTATCCGGCTGATAACCAAACTGCTTCTGGTTATGGGATAGGAGAGGAGAATGTCAATGGTATTTTCTTCAACTTCCTTTGCAACGATATGAGCGGCGAGAATTGCACCCAGTAATCCGAACGCGAGCCAGTAGGTAATATGAAAAATCTGGAGATATAACCATCCATAAATGTCGGTAAAACCATAAACCGGGTCACCAAAAAGATCTTTCATAATTTGAGGCCAGCTATTGGAAACATTTACCGCATTATCTGCCGGCATATTGGGAAAGATGGTTACCAGGAGTAAAATAATTAAAGCCATTATGATGGTAACAATGAGTGATAATTTGCTATTCCTTTTTAGAAAATTCAGTATTAATTCTTTTCCTGTCATTTTATTTATCCTTATAGTATCTGAAAAATACGTCCTCGATCCGTGGGGTTTCACAAATAAAATCCTTTATTTTTACCTGTGACAATTGCTCAATCAGTTTTTGTATTTCACCCTTGTAGTAGAATTCAATTCGTCCATTCCTGACAGCGACTTTTCCCGGTTCGACAAAATTATTTATTATTTTAAGGGTTTTTTCAGGTGACTCCAGGGGTTCGATCTTGATATTTTTTCCAGGCATTGTCCGGTAACTGGTCATTTCTTCCACATGAATCAGTTTCCCTTTTTTAATAATTCCCACGCGGTCACATACCTTTTCTATTTCACTCAATATATGAGAAGAGAGAAATATAGTCTTCCCGTTCTTTTTTTCTTCAAGTATCAGATTAAAAAATTCTTCCTGCATCATGGGATCCAGACCTGTCGTGGGTTCGTCGAGTATCAAAAGCCGCGGGTTATGCATAAATGCCTGGATGATCCCGGTGATCTGTCTCATCCCCTTTGAATAGGTATTAATCTTTTTATCAAACCGGATAGAGAACCTTTTCTGTAAATTCATCAATGTATCGTTGTTTTTCCGGTAGTTTTTACCCATTCGTAATTTCAGGAGATGATTCAAATAATCATTACCGTTCAGATCTTTATACAGTCCGATATCTCCCGGCAAATAACCGATCTCTTTGAAAATTTCCAGATGATGTGCTCTTTTTACTTTTCCGAAAATAGATATCTCTCCCTGCGTTGGTTTTATCAGCCCGATGATGAGACGGATGGTTGTGGATTTTCCCGCTCCGTTTGGTCCAAGAAATCCGAATATTTCCCCTTCATTAATTCCAAGATTGATATCCATTATTCCCGGATATGAACCGTAATATTTGGTTAAATTTTTTAATTCTATAATTGGTGTTTTCGGGGTCATTTCGAATAGTCATCCTCCGTTTCATTAAAATTTTTCATCCCATTATTGATTAATGTATCTGATATTATATCGATCAGGAATTCAAACATATCCGTGAAAACACCTGTACCAATCTCATCCCGGTGAAGCTGCAACAGGAACAGGGCATAAAGAAGCCCGGATAGAATCTCCGGTCTTATATGTTTCATATATTTTTCTTTCTGAAATTGATAGATTAGTCTGTCGGTAAACTTATATTCTTTACGCAGGTGCTCTTGAAGCTTTTCATCCGGGATTTTTGATATCATTGCCTGGTAATCATTAACATTCAGTAAAGAAATCAATAACGGGTTGCCTGTTATCAGTTCAATTGTCTGAAATAAAAACTTTTTAAAATTCCTTCGTGTCATATCGAAAGAAAGAAGTTGCTTTTCAATGAGTTGGCTGATCTGCTTTTCTTCTGATTCAAGAATCTCAAAATACAATTCCTCCTTGGAACCGTAAAATGCATAAAAGGAGCCCTGTGCGATACCGGATGATTGTGTCAATTCTTCTATGGTTGTATTTTTCAACCCTTTTTTCACAAAAAGTGCCCTGCCTTTTTCCAGAAGGTTGTTTTTAATAGCTTCTTTTTCATCTTCATTAAAAGGCCGTCCCATTCTTCACTCCTATGAATGAATATTTTCTTTATTCATTCATAGATAATATACCCTTTTTCCTTTTACAAAGTCAAGGATACATGAAATAATTATTTATTATTGTCTTTCTCTCTATCTGTCTTGATTGTTTTAACTATTTAGATTTCTGTTGTGCAATTTCACCACTTTTTGCATATGGGTGAAGATATCTTCCCCTTTCCGTTGTAAAGGATTTCATCCAGATCTTTGAATATATCTGGATGGCTTTAAACGGGCAATAATTTAAACATGAATAGCACAAGTAGCAGGTGACATTTTTTTGCCAGACAGGTTTTTTCCCATTCATTTTAATTTTTTCCGAGAGGCAAACCTTTTCGCATGTTCCGCATCCTGTGCATTTTGAATCCGCATAAAAATATTTTTTAACCATAGGGGAAATAAAATGCGTCATGAAGGGAATCAATCGTGATAATAATAGATTTAATAATATGTTTTTTGAAAATGTTATACCGGTTTTATCGTCATTATGATAATTTTCTTTATTGATAATAACTTTTTGTATTAATTTTATTTTATTTAAAGCATATATCCGTAATGAATCTAATTTTTCTTTCGTCGCATCATGATAAGAAGCTAATTTGGGATCATTTGAGGCCATATCAATAATAAAACCGGCGTTTAAACATTTATTATATTTCTTAAGAACATTGTTGATTACAGGAAAACCACGAAAGATTGTACCCCCGCGGGTTGCTACTGCAAAGAAATAGTGTGAATTTGTTACATTCATTTTTTTTAAAAAAATTTTAACCGGGATCGGAATTGTTAAACCATGTGTGGGAAATACAAATCCGATGTTTTCCGCCTTTGTGACAAAATTGTTTTCTTTAATGGCTTTGACAATTGGAACGAGTTCTGTATTTGATAAAAGGTTTTTCAATTCTCTGGCAATAAAGAATGAATTACCAGTTCCCGAGAAATAATAAATCGTCGTATCCATGTTTCTACATTATTACCTTCATTCCGGTTCGTTTTTATTCAACTGAATATACTATATATATCCGCAAAGGTACACAGATTTTAGCCGCGAAAAAATTTAATTACCTGGAATCTGGTTACAAGACCGCATTTTCCCTGGATATTCTTAATGTGTTTTTCCACAGAATCTTTCTCTATGTTCATTTTTTTTGCTATTTCCTTATCATCCATATCCCTGATCATATAATGTACGATTTCCTGCTCACACGCTGAAAGGTTATATAAATATATTCTATGCCTGAATATTCCATCATCCTTTTTATCTGTTTTTAATGCCCTGGATATTCTTTTTTTTACGCTGAAGAATTCCCTTATGATACTATTTTCCCTGAAATGAAGTATGGAGAGTATTTTTGCATGTAACACCTTTATGGAACAGGGTTTGTCTATATAATCGACCGCACCGCCGTATCGTAATCCCTTTAGTATTTCTCTTTGTGTTGCAGATACTGTATAAAACACAAAGAGAATATCCTCCTCACTCCATATTTCCTGCACCGAATCACTGAGGCTATAGTCTCTCTCTATCATATTTATGATAACAACATCCGGTTTCGGGATTTTTTTAAGCCTTTGTTTTAACCTTGAAAAATGCCGTATGAAATAAAAATTAAAATCCTCTTCCATATTCTCCTGCATAAAGGCAAGAAGCACCGGATCTTTTTCCAGCACTAAAAGTGTCTTTTTTTCTTCATTATATGTTTCCCGTTTCAGACGAATCATCTGTTCCCCCACTGGTTCCGGGGATGTCATTTGTTCAATGAACCTGTATCTTTTTTCTTCTGCCGTAATTTGCCTTTTTAAAGTGATTGTCACCGTTGTTTCTTTATTCACATTGCTTTCTATAGTTATATTCCCGGAAACCTCATTTATAACTTTTTTCACAAATGGCAACCCCGTACCCGGGATGTTTTTCTCATTATATGAACTCTGTTTATTTTTCTTGAATATATATCTCAACTGCTCCCCGGAAATTCCCGGGCCGGTATTCCGGATAACCAGGGTTATCCGTTTATAGTCACTTTTAAGACTTATATGTATATTTCCCTGCGGTATAGTATGTTTGATTGCATTACTAAAGAGAATGTCCAGAATCCGGTCAAGTGCAGGGGAAGCAATCCTGCAATACAAATTTTCCTCGATTTGGGAAGTTATTCTTCTATGATTATCCTCTGCAATGCCTTTATAAAGTTCAATCTTTCCCATAAGAATGGCTGAAAAGTGAACGGTGTGTTTATACTTATAGTCATGTACCATTCCGGCAGGAACTTTTTGTTTGTTTTGTTGTATCTGTTTTTCCCGGTCCAGGTGCGACTCCTTTAGGAAACTTTTTAAAATAGTAGCCGAATTTAAAAACTTGTACAAGTGATGCCCTTTTATAATCCTGCCGTTTCCTGTATCCTTTCATTAATGTTAACAAAACTCCAGGGTCAGATAGAACGGATCACCTACTTTAACGAAGAAAATGGTTTTACCATTGCCAGGGTAAAAGTCTATGGTGAGCATGAACTTGTAACTATTGCAGGAAACCTGATGTCCCCTGCACCGGGTGAAATACTCTCCATGGAGGGAGAATGGGTAAATCATCCTAAATATGGCAGGCAATTCAAAGTGGCAACTTACCAGACAAAGGTTCCTGCAACGAGTTACGGAATAGAAAAATACCTCGGTTCAGGTCTTATAAAAGGGATCGGTCCTGTTATGGCAAAACGTATCGTAAAGGTGTTCGGGGAGGAAACCTTTGCCATTATAGAAAAGGATGTGAGAAAGCTTACACAGGTAGAGGGAATAGGAACAAAAAGGATAGCTATCATTAAAAAAGCGTGGGATGAACAGAAAGAAATCCGGGAGGTTATAGTGTTTCTCCAGACCCATGGGGTAAGTTCGGGCTATGCGACAAAAATTTTCAAGCAGTATGGAAATCAGTCTATCGGCATCGTTAAAAAAAATCCGTATAAACTTGCCACGGACATCTTCGGGATCGGGTTTATCACTGCGGATAAAATAGCGGAAAAACTGGGATTCGATAAATCATCCGAATTACGGGTGGAAGCGGGAATTATTTATGTACTGCATCATCTTTCAGAAGAAGGGCATGTGTATTATCCGTATGAACTGCTCATAGAAAAATGCAGGGAGATGCTTCAGGTTGAAAGAGACGTGATTGTCAAAGCATTCGGGACAATCAGTCTGGACAGGCGGATTATTATAGAAGATTTGAATGAAAATCCGGATGAGTTCAAGGAGAATAACAAGGCGGTGTACCTTGCAAAATATCATTTCTGCGAAACAAGTATTGCCCGGAGACTCCGGTACCTTCTTGGAAGCCGGAAATCCGCAGGGTATACGGATCCTGAAAAGGCTATTGAGTGGGTTCAACGGCAATTGTCCATTCAACTTGCAGAAAAACAGAAGCTGGCAGTAAAATCCGCACTTGAAAACAAGGTGCTGGTGATTACAGGAGGACCCGGTACAGGAAAAACCACCATTATTAATGCAATCCTTAAAATACTTTCCCGGTTCAATTGCATGATAATGCTTGCCGCACCCACGGGGCGGGCAGCAAAACGGATGGTTGAAACAACCGGTTATGAAGCAAAAACGATTCACCGGCTGCTCGAATACAATTTCAAGCAGGGGGGATTTACCAGGAACGAAGAAAATCCCCTTTCCTGTGATGTGCTGGTGGTTGATGAAGCATCGATGATTGATACGATTCTAATGCATCATCTGATAAAGGCTGTCCCTGCACCTGCCCTGTTCATCCTTGTGGGGGATGTTCATCAATTGCCTTCTGTCGGTGCGGGGACCATTCTCAAGGATATTATCGAATCCGGTTCAGTACCTGTTGTTACCCTTACTGAAATCTTCCGGCAGGCAAAGGAAAGCCAGATCATCATCAATGCCCATAAGATAAACCAGGGGATCATTCCGCACTTTTCCTTACAGCAGGATGATACGGATTTTTACTTTATCCAGCAGGAAGATCCGGCAAGGGTTCTTGATATTATCATTAAACTGGTAAAACAGAGAATACCGGATAAATTCGGCTTTGACCCCATAAACGATATCCAGGTACTCACCCCCATGCACAAAGGAATTATCGGTGCAGGCAATCTGAATACGGAATTGCAGAATGCATTGAATCCCGGGGAGAACACACTCGTTTCCGGAATGAAAAGTTTCAGGGTGAACGATAAAGTCATGCAGATAAGGAACAATTATGATAAAGAAGTATTCAATGGGGATATCGGAAGAATCTCGGCCATGGACCGTGAAAATCAGGAAGTGATAATCATTTTTGACGGGAGGAAAGTGGCCTATGATTATGCCGATCTGGATGAAATAACCCTTTCTTATGCAGTGTCCGTTCATAAATCTCAAGGATCCGAGTATCCTGCTGTTGTTATTCCCCTCCTCACCCAGCACTATATATTGCTTCAACGGAACCTGATCTATACGGCAGTCACCCGGGGGAAGAAACTGGTGGTACTGGTAGGGACAAAAAAGGCACTTGCAATTGCAGTAAAAAACGATAAGACTCAAAAGAGATATACTTATTTACGGTACAGGCTGATGGAAAATCAAAGTGAGTAATTTACACCGTATCCAGTGGATTGATATGCATATCCGGGCAAAAAGATACCCTAATTGCAGGACTATCGCGGAAGAGTTCTGTATTTCACGGCGCCAGGCATCACGGGATGTCGAATACTTACGGTATTCATTGAACGCGCCGGTTGAATACTCCACAGAGCATAATGGCTATTATTATACGGATGAAACATATCATCTCCCTTCCCTTATCATTTCCCGGCAGGAAAAGGAGATGCTTTCCTACCTTGTAGACCAGTATAAACACCAGGGATCGGAAATGGCGCTCCAACTCGCCGATTTATTTACCCGGCTCGGTGGTGAAAGCGGATTTGGGAAAGAAAAAAAGGGAGTTATTCCTGTTTATGATATGAGCAGGCAGGAGATCTCCTGCATCCGGGGTATTGAAGCCGCAATCCGTAAGAAGCAAAAAGTAAAGATGCTGTATATTGATTCCGGTCACGTGGTAAGCACCCGGGTTGTTCATCCGTACATACTCTTTTCCCAATCCGGCAGAAATTACCTTGCAGCGTACTGCGAAATGAGGCAGCAGGAACGTGTATTCCGTGTTGCCCGTATTAGGCAAACCCGGGTTTTGGACCAGACATATGTCATCCCGCAGAGCTTTAACCCGGATAAATACGGAGAACATTATGTTTTTCATTACAGGCTTCCCTATCAGGCCGATGTCCTGTTCGAGAGGCCGGTAGACCCGGGGACTTTCACCATCACTTTAAAAAAGCTGGAACAAAGGGTGTACAGGTTCTTTTTCCGGAAGTCAGAGGAATTGATCTCACAGCTTGTCGTTTCAGGGGTAACATTTCAGATCCTTCATCCGAACTGGATAAAGGAGAAACTGCACTCCTACTTTGCACGGATTATCGATAAAAACCGGTAATTCCCACATCCATGGTTCCCTTTTTCTCCCATTAAGTGATTTGATTTTCAAATCGTTGAAAAGCACGGGTGGGAATTTCCAATCAGGTAGTACCTCTTGACAAATTTTTATTTTAATGAAGGTTTTTTTTAGATTTATTAGTGCCGATTAGTGAAGATGAGTGGTTACTATCGGGGGAGCAGTTACGGTTTTTTGTTAAAAAAACCTGATTGGGAA
>JAFGQK010000021.1 GCA_016935735.1 Spirochaetales bacterium
AAAAGAATCTGAAAGGCATAGCCCTTATAATCAATATAATTAAGGAGGAAATAGACTACCTCCAAATGAGGTGGTTTCCTTTTGATAATGAACAGGCAAAAATATCCACGGAAAGAATATCATAAAGGTTTTATCACCTACCCCCTCTATCTGGCATTATTTCTCTGTTTCCTCCCTATGCAGCCGGCATGTGTTTCAACAGGAACTACCCAATCGGGATATCCCCTGCCATTGAAAGATAATACAGAACCTGCAAAAGAAAAGGGAAAATACTCCCCGTTCCCGGATAATAAAGGAAAAGACAGGGAAAGATTCGCCATCCTTTCTCTCTCTGACAATCTTGAGAACGGGGCTGTTTCCTGTTTTTCTCTTTTTGAACTTTCAATAGAACTTGATGCATGGATAGGAAATCCTTATGATCCGGGGGATACAGGGGTGTATGCCTTATTCCGTGCCCCGGATGGTACTGAAAAGGAAATTCCGGGATTTTTCTTTGTCCCATACCATTGCAGGATACAAGACAGCTTTGAAATACTCTCTCAATCGGGAAACGGATACTGGAAAATACGGTTTACCCCCCGAATTCCCGGGAACTGGCAATACCTGGTAAAAGCAGAACAGGGAGAAAAAAAATCTGCTCTTCCATGGAAGAGTTTTAAGGTCACTGAAAAAAAAGATCCCGGTTTTATCAGCAAAAAAAACCAGGCCGGGAGGTATTTCCGGTTTGAATCAGGTATGACATATATTCCTGTTGGTTCGAATGTTTCCTGGTATGATAACAGGGGTATGAAAGCATATGAACTATGGTTTTCAAAAATGGCGGAAAACGGGGCGAATTACGCACGGATATGGTTTGCCCCCTGGGGCTTTGCCCAGGAATGGAAAGATACGGGCCTCGGGAATTATGCACTCCGCCAGAAAGAAGCCTGGCAGCTCGATTGCCTGATGGAGCTGGCGGAAAAATACAACATCTATCTTATGCTCTGTTTTATCAACCATGGTCAATTCAGCACAGGAACAAATCCTGAATGGGATAGGAATCCTTATAATATTTTGAATGGGGGTATGCTTAAAAACCCCCGGGATTTCTTAACCGATGCGGGAGCGAAGAGGTATTTTAAAAGGCGGCTCCGTTATATTGTTTCACGATGGGCATACAGCACCCGCATTTTTTCCTGGGAACTCTGGAATGAAATAAATCTTGCAGACAACATGTATAATCCGGAGAACCTTGTCCCGTGGATACGGGAAATGACCGGGTATATAGAGGAGATTGACCCTTATGATCATCTTATAAGCAGCAGCAGCAGCCTGGCAGTGAAAGGCGATGAACCGGAATGGCAGTATCTTGATTATCTCCAGATTCATAAATACAATACGGAAAACTGGGCACCATACCTGAACAGGACCATCTTAAGAATACTCGGCGTTACCGGTAAACCCATTCTTGTCGGGGAGTTCGGCATGCAGGGTAATTTTATCGATCCCCTGGGAATTCACTTTCACAATGGTATGTGGGCATCTCTTTTCTCCGGTTCTGCCGGTACCGGAATGCTCTGGTGGTGGGATACCTATATTGACCCGGATAATCTTTACTACCACTACAAGGGGATTAGTTCATTTTTTAAAGATGAAGTGCGGACAATAGGAGAAATGGAACCCCTTGAGCGAAAGCAGTATGAAAAAATGAATCTGTATTTCCTTAAAAGCAAAAACAGAATCCTCTGCTGGATACAGGATAAAACATACTCGTACAAAGGCTTTATGGAAAAAGCCTTTGGTGCAGGCCTGGAAAATGTTTCTTATAAAAAAATAACTAACAGTACCATCGAATTCGAAAACATACTCCCCGGTGTATACCGGATCGAACAATGGGACACTCAAACCGGTAAACTCCTTATGGTAAAAGAAAAAGAGTATACAGGCACTGCAATCGTGGAAGTCCGTTCTTTTACCGGGGATACTGCACTTAAACTGATTAAAATGGAATGAAAAGCTAAGAGTAATTACCCCCGGCTACTTTCCTGAAGAATGCCTCGGGCAAATTCAGAAAATAATTATAGGTAAGTTCCAGACTTTTAAGGGAAATACGTTCATCTTTTCCATGAAGCATCCGGGCATATTCATTAAGGGTCATATTCTCGTCAAACAGGGAAAAACCGTAAGCTACGGTCCCGCGCCTTCTCCAGAACCGTGCATCGGTAACACCGCTGAAAAGCGAAGGAATATGGGTTATCCCGGGGTAAATGGATCTGAGGATTTCAAGAGTTGCATCAAAAAGGGGTGTCTCCATTGGTGATGTATTTGACGGGAAAAAATCCACCACTTCCACATTAAAATTCTCATTAACGGAACCCAGAGCTTTATTGATTTCCCTGATTACATCTTCGATGGTCTGGCCCGGGAGAAGCCGGATATCAAGATCGATATTCCCCCTGTCCGGGATCACATTTATCTTGTTCCCTGCACAAATCATGTTGGGACTTACTGTCATTCTGGAAATTGCATGAAGATGCCTGGCAAGTCCCGGCGAGGTTTTATAGAGCAGGTTTAACGCCTTTTTTAGTGTAAGCGGATGAAGGAGGAGTGTCCTGGCAAGAGAGTGTATGGGGAGATTCCTTACCATCTTCCTGTATTCATCGGTAAGAATAGCTTTTAATGGATATCGGTAAAGTTTTGTTACCGCCTCTGCAAGCTTGATTGCTGCATTATTCGCTTTAAAAGGAAGACTCCCGTGTCCTGATATCCCCTCTGTAGTGAGTCTTGTCCAGGCAAGCCCTTTTTCTCCTGTTGTAATGGTAATCCCTGTCCCCTTTTTTCCATTGATAAAGAATCCACCGCCTTCACTTATGAGGTAATTTGTCCTGACCTTCTTCCAATGGTTCTCGACAAGCCATCGTGCACCAAGCCTGCCGGACGCTTCCTCATCTGCTACAGAAAGGAATATAAAATCGCCGGGAAACTTCCTGGAGGTTTTAAGGCAATCTGCAAATGCACATGCAGAGCAGGCAACGATATTGAGCATATCCAGGGTACCCCTGCCCCATATATAACCGCCCCGCTCATCAGCAGAAAAAGGATCACAACTCCATTCGTTATCATCCGCAGGGACAACATCGAGATGACTCATAAACATAAGCGATGGTGCATGCGGATCGGTACCCGGGATACGGATAAGAATATTACCCCTTTCTTCGCCGGATTTCAGAATTTCAGATTTTATCCTGTAGGTGTCAAAGAATTTTTTTAATGTGCGTACCGATTTCATCTCATTGCCGGATTCAGGACTTCCATCATTTACACATTTATTTCTGATTAATTCTTTCAGCAGGGTAATATAATGCTTTTCCACTTTTACTCTTTATTCTGTTACTTTAAATTCAGCTATCCGCGTATTTAGCTTGTTCATATTTAACTGTATTTTTTCAGACACATCCTGGAGCATCTCTAACGCCTTCATGATCTCTTCACTCCCGATTTTCTGCTCGGAAGAAGCGCTTAGAATTTCGGTCGCGACCTGGTCGAGTTCACTCGTTGCATCCATTACTTTTTTGCTTCCTTCTGTTTCCTTTCTTATTGCTTCCCCGATTTCCGTAGAGAGATTTACCAGGTGTTCCATGGATTTAAGGATCTCATGGGCCCCGAGCCGCTGCTCACTCATGGCACTCGTGATCTCCATTATGATATTTACTGTTGCATCGATGTCTACCATAATTTCATCAAAAGCTTTTCCTGCTTCTTCGGATAATTTTGTTCCATGCGAAATCTTATCTATTGTTTCCTTTACATTCTGCTTTATTGTTTTTGCCTCTTCGGATGAATCTGCTGCGAGTTTACGAATTTCCTCTGCAACGACTGCAAATCCCCTTCCGGCAGCACCTGCATGAGCGGCCTCGATTGCCGCATTCATGGACAGGAGGTTGGTCGTTGCTGCTATCCGGGCAATACCACCGATTGCCTCGGAAATTTTAGACGAAGCATTCTGTATTTCCTGCATTGCCTTCATCATGGTTTTGAGTTTTTCCCCGCCGTGTCTGGCAATATCAGACAATTTTTTTGAAAGTGATTCTGCTTTTTCCGAGCTTTTACTCACGGAATTGATTGAACTTACCATTTCCTCCACACTGGCAGAGCTTTCTGCAACGGCCCCGGCCTGGCTTTCTACATGACCTTTAATCTGGTCGGTAATACTCATCATCTCATTTATGGAGCTTATGGTATTATCAACTACTTCTTTATGTTTCTCCAGGTTATTATGAACACTATCTATGGAAGCTACCATTTCTCTTATTGCCGCACTCGACTCATTTACCGCCGAAGTAAGATCCTCATTCACCTTCCCGACTTCTTCATATTCCTGTTTTATACTCCCGAAAAAATCATCAAGTGCACCTGCCATACTGTCAAATGCAGAACCGATCTGGCCGATCTCGCTTTTCGATGTCACTTTTGTCCGGATGGTAAGATTCTTCTCTGCAAGGTTACTGATTGCCTGGATAATTTTTTTAAATGGCTTGAAAGAGATCCAGGTACCCCATGTCATTACGACTAAAAAGAGAAAAATAAAAAGAAAGACAAATAATAAATACGTCTCAAGCCATTTGGATATTTGAATGATTTTTATATACTGGGCAGTTCCCTCAAACGATGAAGTCATATTCTTTATATTTACAAGCTGTATCCCCAGAATTAAACGGTCTATGATAAGAAAGACTATTAGTAGTACGATAAAAATCAGTATCCTGTTTAGAATAGTTAAAATAACCTTTTTTTTCATCAACTCACCTCTATTCTCTATAATCTCTTCTTACGGGTTCTTCTGGGCTTTCCGGTGTAATATTATTGAAATTCACTCATCTTTAAAACCAGAAAAACACAACTTATAGTTCAAAATAAACTCTAATCGATTTTTTGTAAAAAGTCAAAAAAGAAATTTTTAATTTATCCTGTAAAAGAAACCACTTTTTCGAGTTTTCTTTCTCTTGAAACAGGTTGTTTAATCTATTATAAAGGAGTATATGGCAAATACTGGTTCAGAAAAAATAGGAATTATCGGTGCAGGGGCATGGGGAACTGCAATAGCCAAGGTAATCGCAGAAAAAGGTTATCAGGTGGATATCTGGTGTTATGAAAAAGAGGTTGCAGAAGAAATAAATACAGATCATATGAACAGCAGGTATCTTCTGGGAGCGAAACTCCCGGAAAAGCTCTATGCTACAGAGGATCTTTCAAAAGCAGCGGATTTAAAGGACATCCTCCTCCTTGCTATGCCGTCTCTTTATATTATAGATATTTTAAAAAGAATCCTTCATATAAATGATATTATCGAAGGGAAAACACTCATCGGTGTACTTACAAAGGGGTTTATAAAGACCAATACAGGGACAAAGCTTCTCATCAATGCCCTGGAAAATTACCTCCCTGGATTTTATAAGGGAAATCTTGTCTATATATCCGGCCCGAGTCATGCAGAGGAAGTCGCCCGGGGTAAAATTACCGGACTTATCAGTGCATCACAGAACGGATTGAACTCTATAAAGATCAGGGAGCTTCTTTCCGGGGGAAAACTCCTCGTTTTTTCCTCCCTTGACGTGATTGGAGTTCAGGTAAGTGCGGGGTTAAAAAATGTTATCGCAATTGCATTTGGCATGCTCGATGCATTAAAAGAACTTTCCCCCAATTTCGGGGATAATACGGAATCCCTCCTTCTTGCCGCTGGTTTGAATGAAATACAAATACTGGGTCAGGCAATGGGGTCCACGTACCCGGAAACCTTTACATCAATAGCAGGTGTGGGGGATCTGGATGTCACCTGCCGGAGTAAGTATGGCAGGAACAGGCGATTTGGAAGGGAAATCATTCTCTCCCGCAGACTCAACGGTTCCAGGAATATAAATGAGCTTATCAGCAATATCCCGAATCTCGGGTATTTCCCTGAAGGAATCCTTGCATCACAACGTGCCCATGATCTTGCAGAAGAGTATAAACTCAAGCTCCCGATCTGCAATGGGGTATACAGGGTCCTGAATTCCCAGGTAAAACCTCTCCAGGAGGTAAAAAATATCCTTAAAGGTATTACAAAAGGTTCGGGCTTTGATTCAATCGAAAAGAAAAAGTAGACTGGCTTAGCTTCTTAAAGGTGAAAGCGAGTGGGCCAGGGTTTTTATTTCATCAAGATCGGAAAGCGTAAAGTATTCCCATTCCATAGGAAGGATTGTATTATTGTGAGTGAGTGGCTCTGTTTCAAGGGGATAACGTGAAAGCCGCACGCTTTCTTCCCATAATGGGCTCTGCGGCACCGGGGAATATTCTGCTATAGAGATTCTTACACCAAAACGGGATGCAAAACGGACGGATTCGACTACCTCGTTTTTCCTTTGCCCGGGAAGCCCTGCCATGATATAAAGTCCGATTTCCCATGGCTTAAACCCTGCATGAGTGAGCAGATTTATCTTTTCTTCAAGGATTTTTATGTCCAGTTTCCTGTCCATAGTATGGTGGAAATAATCATCAGCACTTTCCAGTCCGATTCTTACCTCTTTAAAACCGGCTTGTTTCATGAACACTGCCGTTTTCATATCAAGATATTGAAGATGAATACCATTTGGCAGGTAAAAGGAAAGATGCAAATCGGATTTTATAATCATTTCTAAAAAAGGGATAAAAATTTCTTCTTTACCGCAGAGTAATGCATCATCATAAAATGCAAAGACCTCTGTCCCCATTTTTTGATGTATCTTTTCCAGCAGGGAAAAAGATTTCCAGGGATTTCCTTTTGTGAAATTCCCGGATACTGAGGAAGAAGCACAGTAGTGGCATCTGAATGGGCACCCTTTATTCAGTCTGATAACCCCCGCATCTGAATATATATCCGGGAGCATAAGAATATCCGTATCATTATTTTCACAGGGCACAGGGAGTGAAAGCTTTTTTAATACAGGAACAAGACCGGGGAAAGCGTTTCCTTTTATGACACTATCCACCTCCATTGTCTTTTTGCAATGGTCAGTACAGAGTGTGGCATAAATCCCGCCGGCAATAACCGGGACATTCCGGTGAAGTATCCGTACCAGCTGGACACTCTCATGTACCCCTGGATACCAGTAGGTCATGCCGGTGGAAACAAGGACAATATCCGGTTTTTCCTGTCCGATTTTCTGTGACAGTACCTTGCTGGTGATACCGTACCTGGCATATTGCCTTTTAATAGGGGAAAACAGAGATGGTTTCCGTGCAGGCTGTCTGAAAAATTTACCCGTGCCATTTGCATAACGGCGTGGTCTGCCCAGTTCTCTTTTTGATACAGCATCAGTATAATCAAGTGAATTTATGCATTTTACCCTGTAGCCGCTTTTTTCAAATGATCTTCCCAGGGAAAGAAGAGAATAAGGTTTTAAAAAAAGGTCGAAAAGGGCAAAATCGTAGATTGGAGGCGAGATCAGCAATACCAGGGGTTTCATGATACTACCTGATCTGCATTTTTTCATAAAGGGGATAATAGCCGGAACAAAGGCGGTATGTATAGAGCCACACCGTATCATCTGCCATAATATAGAACATGAGAAAGGTGCTTTTTGCCGCGGTATCGCCTTTACCCCTTGCATGCGCTGCATCAATCTGGAGGACACCATCATGCCTGTACGTACTGTATTTGTGGGTATGACCGCACACATATGCGGCGATACCATGAATTTTACATAATTCCCAGAACCGGTCCCTTTTTTCAGGATGCCTGTTCAGGGAATCGGTCACATGACGGGTTCTCCTGTTCTCTTTATCCGGTTGCGGATATGCCGGTTCATGACCGAAAATAAAAATAACCGGTTTTGAATTCTGTATCAGATCCGTTTCAAGCCAGTTATAAAGGGGATCGGTTATATCACCACTTACTGCCCTGTCGCTTTTTCCATCATAGTACTCATTCAAGACAACAAAATGGGCGTTTTCATAATCAAAACTGTATGTTGTCTCAATTGTCCCGGGCGGACCGGTATGAACGATATTGGGGAGTGCTGTCCCGTTTGCATTATATTCACGCAACCATGTCATGGATAGTTCCGAGTTGATTTCATGGTTTCCGATGACCGGATACCAGGGATAATCCGGTCCGATATATTCAATTATTGTTGAATATGCTTTTTCAATGGGGGTAAGATCGCCCGGTGAAACCATAAAATCACCCCTGCCCCCATAGTTTATTCTTTCGCACACCCCCCGGAAGTATTTTCTATTCTGCCCGGTAAAATGACGCATATCCGCAGTAACGGAAAATGTTACCGTTATGGTTCCTTCCGGGATATCAAATGGTACTTTATCAACTTTATCGACATTATGTACATCCAACTCCCCCATACCCTGGCAAAATAAAAGGGGGAAAAAGAAAAGGAGGAACAAACAGGTAAAACGCCATATCTTTACTGCCAGACAGATCATCTTTTTACTATACCCCTATTTCATCTAAATATCAATTTCACCTTGTTTAAAATTACAATTAGTGGGGCTGTCCAAAAAGTCAGAGTGAGACGTAAGCTTTTTAGACAGCCATCCCTTTCTATTTATATGTTTTTCCATGGTTATCACC
>JAFGQK010000203.1 GCA_016935735.1 Spirochaetales bacterium
AAATAGTGGTGTTTTATGAGGAAAATATTTATAAACACCACTATATATGGATCAATTTTTAAAAAATTTGACTTTTTAGACAGCCCCGTCCATTTCCTCCTCATTATATTTATTTAAAGGCTATGCCTTTTAAATTCTTTTGATTTAGAAAAAGCCACCTGCTCTGCAGGTGGTCGTTTACTTCATAAACACCTGTAACCTGATTATACAGGATATGTGCAGAACATTCAATGAGCAATGCTCTATATGGCCGGATTTTGGGCATGGGTTTTTACAAAATGGAAGATTTTCATGTTTTATTGAGAAGGAAACGACAGATTGGAAAGTGAGATTCAGGCTTTTACCATAACGTTGTACGGTGAGAATTAAAAAATTACCGATAACCGGGGAAGGAATGCACAGGTGAGTGGATTGAGGTCTGGAAGAATTTTAACCGGGTGTTTTGGGTGTGAGTGATGGAGGGCAAGGGAAGTTTTTATATACAGAAATCCCTGTATGGGGAAAAATGCAGACAATAGAGGTCAAATTTTTGAATTATCCATGACAATTCATTATTGGATTCAAACAATTGATGAATGTATGTTAACAGGAAGCGGCTGTTCCGGGTATCTTTTTGCCATCTCCTTATTATCGTTACAAGTTTTCTGACCCACTTGTTACCATACCTCTTTACAAAATCCACATACCCGGAAATCACCCATCTGAACAATTGGGCAATACTGAAAAAGTTTAAGTCGTCATGAAGCATTTTCAACCTTCTGTACATATAATCGGGAATACTCACCGTGACATGCTTTCGTTTCACATTCATATCGCCATTAATCAATTCATACCTGCTTTCCCTTTGTACGCCGAACATATGTTCTTTTTCAATAACCGTAAAAAACTGCAATAAAATATGGTTTATTGTTTCAGCCATACTCCTGGTTTTCTGGAATAATTCAAGCTTTTTTAAATCCTCAATCATCTTTATATCCATTTTGAAGTGGAAAATAGTCATCTTGACTTCATCTTCATTCATAAAGGACTCCTTTCAAGACCCGGATGTTGCTTTATATAGTAAAGGGGCAAAGTTCCTTCCTGCATTGCTTTTTTATAAAAAAATAATTTTTTTTCAGGAATTGCTGACCTGTAAGAGAAATAGTAGAAACAATTGATTTTTTCCATTAAAAGCTTTATATTTATAAGTGGAGACAAATTCAGGAAACAAAAAAGCATTAGCTTGAAAGAAAATACCAAAAAAGTCTGTAATAAGAGGAGAAATATATGATGAAGGTAAGATTTTTTTTGGTATCAAGCTTTACCCTTGTACTTTTATGCTTTTTCACATCATGCAATCTTTTTATCTCTCTGTTTGATAGATACGAATTGGTTATCCAGCCCCATAATACTTCTATTGAAATGTCTTGCGAGGGTCTTCACTATTATGCAATAAAACAGAATGCGGGTAATGGTTTTTATGAAGATGTCACGGAACATGTTAACTGGACATCGAGCAACCGGGCGGTAGCAATTATATCCCCGGATGGATTCGCTTCCCCGGTGAATCCGGGGGTTGTTACTATTTCCGCAGAGTACGAGAATATGAAAGATAAGACATCATTGAGTATTGGAGAGTTTCTTCCTGATATGGATCCTTTACAGCCGGATTGGGCCAGATCATCCATAACAGCCGGAAACAGAAATACGTTTAATAATGTAAAGACAGATGGGAACGGCAACATTTATGCCTGTGGTTATATATTCGGGACGGGTACCTATAACTTCGGGGGAGTGGATATATCCGGCACTTCAAGTTCAGAAAACTGCCTGCTGATAAAGTATGCACCTGATGGCTCTGTCATATGGTCAAAAACAATCGTTTCAGGAACGGGTAGTTCTCCTTTTTATGCCATGGCATTTGATTCAAGTAACGATGTCTATGTCGTGGGTAACATTTACGGTACAGGCACCTTTGATTTCGGGGATGGCGTTACCGTGGAGGGGATGTATTCAGCCGGGTATAGTCTTCTGATTATAAAATATGATTCAAACGGTACCGCCAGGTGGGCTCAATCAGTGGTAAGCGGGAACAATTATTCCAGTTTTTACGGGGTGGATGTGGATAATAACGGAAATGTCTACGCTGCCGGTGCTATCAAGGGGAATTCGCCTTTTACCATTGGTCCGGTACCTGTCACAGGACCCAGTGTTACGGATAATATATTAATTGTAAAATTCAATTCCAATGGGACAGTACTATGGGCAAAAACATTACTTGCCGGGACCAATATATCGAAGTTTTCAGAAATACTCTATAATGGAGGAAATATCTATTGTATAGGATATATATACGGGACCTCCGGCTATGATTTCGGCACCGGTGTGATTTCCGGCCAGGGTACAAACAGCAATGCTGTCCTGGTAAAGTATGCCCCTGATGGAACAGTTCTGTGGGCAAAAACCACTGTCGCAGGTGCGTATGAATCTATTTTTAACTGTATTTCCGGTGATAACTCAGGCAATATCTATGTGGGAGGGTATATCAAGACAACAGGGAACTATGATTTCGGTTGCGGTATCATCAATGGAACAGCCTCGGGAAACAATGCTGTCCTGGTACGGTATAATTCAGCGGGTGCGGCGGTATGGGCAAGAACGGTGAGTGAAGGATCAAATTATTCGGGATTCAATGCATCGGTTTATAGCAAAGGCTATATTTACACAGCGGGGTCTATCTATTCCACAGACAGCTATAACTTCGGCTGCGGGTTAATAAGCGGGTCTTATTCTCAAGATAACGCTGTCATAGTAAAATACGACAGTTATGGAAACGCAATCACGGCAAGGACTGTTTCCGCTGCCTCTAACCAATCTATTTTCTACGGATTGTCCTGCGATTCAACCGGCAGACTCTATGCAGCAGGAGCGATTTACGGGAATACGCTCTATGACTTCGGTTATTCCATAACAGTGAACGGTGTTTATTCCAGTTATAACAATGTCGTTCTTGTCCGGTATTGGCCATAACCGATCTTTGCTTATTATTTAATGATATTTTTCCAGGTACTCTTCTGATTGAAAGCACGATTATAAATATATTCCTGCATTCCGGCAGAGGTTTTTAACGAATTTTTAAGCTTTTGTACACTTCCAGGGTTGATTTATTCAGGGTATGAAAAAACCGCGGGAATCCAGAAAAGGAACACCTGTTATTGGGAAGAAAACGATAAGAAGTAGATTGATGAAAGCACTTATCAGGATGGCCGAATGGTGCAAGAAGAACAGACACAAGAAAATTGAATATCAACATGAAATACTTTGCAGTAAATTACGGGGACATTATAATTATTATGGAGTGGTTTCCCTTTTCTTCCATTAAATAATTTGCGGAGCTATGTTCTTGTTTCAAATACCTGCTTCAGGGAAAGCAGGGAAAGTTTCTTGTGGTTTCTCCCCTTCTTTTTTATATTAAAATCGAAGTATCTATCCTAAACCT
>JAFGQK010000022.1 GCA_016935735.1 Spirochaetales bacterium
CTTTCATTATTTTATTTTCGGTCTTTTATTTCTGTGTATTCAGTGTGTTCCGTGGTTTTTAAAACCTGTTATGGCGTTCGCACCCTTTGGACCGATAATGTTGCATAAGATAGAAAAAAATACTACCATGCAGATGAGCATGAAGTACAGTACTCTGACGAATAGAGGAAAACTTAGACGTCTACGCAGCCTGGCTTTAAAAGCACTTTCTGAATATAACCTGAAAGTAACCGGATTAACATTTCACTGTTTTAATACAAACCTTTTGTATCGTGTCTATACGTCAACAGGAGATCGTTATATCCTGAGGCTCGCTTCACCGGGTTGGCGTACCCTGACTGATCTTAAGGCCGAGGCGATGTGGCTTGAAGCTCTTTCCCGGGATACAGGAATTCATGTTCCCGGGATAATAAAAACAAGGGATGGGGAATCCGTTTTACCGGCGCAGATAAGGAATGTCCCGGATATCTGGAATACCATACTTATGAGCTGGCAGCCGGGAAGGTTATTGGGGAAATATATAAACACTGTAAACTTAAGGAAAATGGGTGAATTATTTGCAAAACTTCACATACATGGAAAAAACTGGACCCCGCCTCCCGGTTTCAGTACCCGGAAATTTGAACATTTTCTTTCCCGTGGGGAACCGAATGTTATTTTTCTCGATAAACAGCGGGATGTATGTACACCTGGACAAATCGATTTGCTTAAGAGAATGTACGATCGTGTGGAATCAGCTTACTCCGGGATGGATCGCAGTGATTTACGGGTAATCCACTGTGACCTCTGGCACGATAATATCAAGCTTTACAAGGGGGAACTCTACCCGTTCGATTTTGAGGATACAGTCTGGGGATTCAGACTCCATGATATTGCCATGGCGATGCTTGATCTGCTGGAAGATTTTGGAAACGACAGGTACCCGGCGCTTTCAAAGGCATTCCGGCAGGGATATGAAACATACCTCGAATGGCCCCGGGGAGAAATAGAAATTTTTCAGATCGGGCGGCTACTCTGGAAAATCAATTTTGTAGCCCGTTTCCGGCAAAACTGGTTTTCCCATATAGTAAAACAGTACATACCTGTCTTTACGCATTATGAACAAACAGGATCTTTGCAAGTGTAACTTCCCTGTCACTTTACTCCTTTAGTAAAGACAGGGCAGTCTCTCCAGGAGGTCCGATTTTCTTCACACAAATGTCGTCAAACCATGCAGTACCGGTTGTTATTGCCCCATAAAAACCAAGCCGTAACTGTATTTTAACTTTTATCGCATTTCCTGAAAAAAAATCAATAGAACAGAATGTCCAATCTGTTGTTCCTTTCACATCCTGTGTAACGAAATATCCTGCTTTACCCAGATCAGCGACCAGGCTGGCTCCTGCTGCTGGAACTGTTGAATCCAGGGGGATATCTTTTGTTTTTATCCATCCTGATAACCGGTACATGGTCTGCGGTTCGAGATTGATAATTTGAAACCATTGGGAATCATTTTCCTGGACAGATACGATCTTTACACTCTTTTTACCGGATCTGGCTTCTTTTTTTTCCAGCAGAAACTTCGAGTTCTTTACTTCATAAGCATCGAAATTCCAGTATGCCGGCAATGTTTTCTGGTACTTGAATTCATCTTCAAAACCTGCATTAAAAACCCTGGTATCCGGTGTTTTTTCTATATTATTCTGTTTTGAATGTTTTTCCATGATATTATCTATCATTTCACATGGATATCGTATCATCCGGTAGATAAGGTGCCTTTGCTCACTTTGAATAACAAAATTATAAAAATCCCAGACAATCTCTTTTTTCCTTGTAATCTCAAAGACCCTGCCGTTCCTTGCTTCTGTTACAAGGATATTCCCATTAGGAAGTGGCTGGGCGGAACCTTCGAAATTCGAGTAAAAATCTTCCGGTGGGTCGCTTTTGTATTCCCATGTTATCTCATCAGTTAATGGATTAACCTGAACAACCCGGGAGAAATTTCTATGGGTTCCATTGTCAAATATGAGTATTTCCCCATTTTCAAGCATAACAGGATAATGGGGCCAGTCCAGATCATCTTTGCCCCATGTCCATACCACTTCTTTGCTATCCTTATCTAAAATAATAATAAGATTGACATTTCTTAAACAGAGAAGCCAATTTCCTTTCTGGAAACGCCTGTCTCTTTTACCCAGGGAATTTTCAGGTAAAAATCTGAAAGCATTTGTATGAAAATATGTATAAGATGTTATATCACCCCGGGTAGCATGATTTAAATCCATTGATATGGGATAATAATATTCACGTAATTTTTCCAGGTTTTCATAGGTAGACCATTTATCGAGGACTTCTCCTGATCCGGAAATTCTTAAAACCGTATCAAACAAACATGAATAGCCGTTATAGCTTATCTCATCATGAGACAGCATATAATAACTTCCATCCGGTGCCTGTTCCACATCATGATGACCCCTGATCTGGGGCATCCATTTGTATACCGAACTCCAATCCAGTTTTGAAACAAGGTATCCAATTGAAATCAGATCGCCATTATCGAGAATCGTTCCATACTCCCATCCCCCCCCGGCTGCAAAATTCCATGTATGAATGATCTTTCCGTACATATCGATTACATAAGCTTTATCCATTTGATCATAAAAAAAATTATAACCGGAATATGATTTTTCCGGTTTATACTTTATAACACCGGATACAGATGCATCGATTTTCTTTTCTGTCCAGTCGATATACGGTAATGATACTAATTCTTCCAGGTTGGAATCATAAGAATCGTCTTTATCACAACTATAGGCAATAATCATTAAAAGTAATATAAGAATTGCTATTGATTGTTTCACCATCTTTTTTTCTGAAAACATACACAACCTCCTTTTTTTAATACGTAACTTTTAAATAATTTGACATCATTAATAATATTTTTTATCAACTATTCTTTTGCCCTATTACAATATCACCTCCTTGCGTGTGGAAAATAAAAAAACGAATTCATTTCTTCTGATTGAAACAGTATTACGCAGGAATAAACTATTAGTATTATTTTTATCCAAATTTGACATCATAGAATGCAAAATCCATCCGATTATCAATTTTATATAAACTTTTAGTATTAACTTTATGTCTTCATATTAGTACTAAAAGTTTATATCTATCTTCATAATATCATCGCCATTGTGAGATGTCAATAAAAAAATTATCAATTTTACCACTTTTTAAGAACGAAGGGATACTTTTGTTATACTTGCTATTGAAAAGAACATCTCATTTCATTATACTACGTGAAACGGGAATCGGAGAAATAACCGGAATACGATGAACAATGTCCCGGTACCAGGAACTAAAATAAAACATACAAAAGGAGTATTTCCATGACCGGTGCATCAGAGAAAAAAATTACACCAAAGGCAATAATCGGGTTTATGGGTCATCTTTTTCTCCATCCTTTTGTCCTGTTTGTTAATGCAAGGACAGTAGATTGGCCGGTGGCCTGGATTCTTTTTGGCCTTTTTATCCCGGTCGTGGTTGGTACCCGCATTCTTGTTTATAAAAAAAATCCTGATCTGATAGAAGAGCGGGCCAGTTATAAAGATTCAGGCAATGTTAAATCCTGGGATAAAATACTTGTACCGCTTGCCGCTTTTATTTTCCCGGTTATTATCTTTTTTATAGCCGGGCAGGACAAATATTTTCACTGGACAAATTCTATCCCCCTTTGGGCACAGATTGCTGCCATCATTATTGCTTTTCTGGGGCTACTGATAAGCTCCTGGGCGATGCTGGAAAACCGTTTCTTTTCGACGATGGTGCGTATTCAAAACGACCGCGGGCATACTGTTTGTGATTCAGGCCCTTATAAAATGACCCGGCACCCCGGTTATACCGGAGGTATCCTGTATTACTTGATGACTCCCCTGGTTCTCGATTCCCTGTGGGCGTTCATTCCTGCTGGACTTGCCACAGCTTTTATCATCATCCGCACTGCAATGGAAGATAAAACCTTAAGGCTTGAATTGGCAGGGTATGAGGAATATACCCGGAAAACACGCTACCGGCTATTACCGGGTATCTGGTAATAGAAAATCCGGTTGTGGAGTATTAAAATATTATAGCCAGGAGGTATTTAAAATGAACTTGAAGAAAATAGGAATATTAATTCTGCAGGTTATACTGATTATGGCCATTTTATTTATTGCCCGGATGCTTGCCGGTATACTTATCCCTATTCCCGGTTTGCAAATGCCTGAAGAAGAAGAATTACGGATTCTGCCATTCTTTTTACTTATTGTAGCATTATTGGATGCCCTTATTATCAGTTATATTGTACGGCGGTCTACATGGTATGGATGGAAACTGGCCGCTGCCCTTTTTGTACTTCTTATCGGAAATCAGATATTCGAAACACAGATAGATGGGATCTTTTTTATGGATTACCTGGGGTATAATTTGTTTACTATCGCTTTAATGAGTCTCCAGACTTTCCTTTCTTCCGGGATTGGCGCAATCCTTGCTGTTATAATCCTTGGTAAAATGAAAACGCCGGAAAAGCCGGGGATAAAAGTAGTGTTTGATTTATCGACAGGAAGATGGATCATACAATGGATATACATGCCTTTTCTGTTTATCGTTCTCTACTTTCTCTGCGGGGCTTTGATTGCCTGGATAAATCCTGCTGTTCGTGAGTATTACGAAGGCGGTGCCGGGATTAATGTTTTATTTCAGGCACTCCTGCAAATTCCCAGGGGATTAGGGTGGTATGCAATGGCATTATTGGTTGCCCGGATACTACGGGGCAATAAGATTGAGAATGCCGTGTGCACTGGTATTCTCTTCGGCATGTTACATGCCAATGTCCTTTTACTGCCTACTGCATATATGCCCTATGCAGTAAGGATGACCCATATGATAGAAATTTTCATTTCACTTTTTCTATTCGGTTTTTTTGCCGGTTTTTTCATTAAGATAAAAAGGATAAATCCGTATGAAAAATGATGATGCCGATGGTAATTCCATTATAAGGATCGATGATATGATCTTTGTTCACCGTCAGACCCGCCTGGTTTGAACCGAACATATGAAAGAACGTTTCATCGAATCGCATGACATTATAATTTTCATCTCTTTATTGGCTTTATTATACAAAAATAAATAAATTGCTTGTCTAAAGATACTCCATGATGTAGTATATGATGAATTATGTCGTATGCTGTTTTAATTGTAGATGATAATAAGGATTTCAGATCGGAATTCCGCGAGATCCTGGAAAAAGAATATGATGTATTTGAAGCAGCAAGCGGAGAAGAAGCTATTGAAATTATAAAAAAACCAAATATTATCGATCTTGCCATTCTGGATGTTCGCATGCCGGGAATACAGGGAACAGAGGTTTTAAAGCAGTTAAAACAAATGGAACCGGATTTAATCATCATTATTTTGACCGGTTATGGTTCAAAGGATGTCATTATAGAATCATTAAGAAAGCATGCCGATGATTTTTTTGAAAAACCTTTAAAAATAGAAACGACTTTTAAAAGAATTAAAGAGCTTTTAGATAATAAACAAAACGAAGTAAAAGGTGTTATTGAAAAATTAAAATATTTTGTAGAGAAGAATTTTCACAAGGAAATAAGTTTAAAAGACGCATCGACTGTCGTATGTTTAAGCCCCAAATATATCTCAAAAATCTTTAAAGAAAAAACCGGGATTGGATTTAATGAATACAGAATTAAACTGAAAATGGATAAGGCAAAAGAATTGCTGAATATTCATACCTATAATATCAATGAGATTGCCTATAAAATAGGTTATCTGAATGTTGAATCTTTTATAAGGATATTTAAGAAACTTGAAGGTTTTACACCATCTGAATATAGGCAGAAAATACTTAACAGGTGAGACTGTATGAATAAAATACTAAATAATATTTTTAATAAAAACCGGAATCATCCTGATGAGCTTGATGTGATAGTCGATGCTTTTGCCGATCCTGTTATTATATATAATGCGGCTGGAATTATTACAAAAGTAAATAAGGCAGCGCTGGATTCTTTACCATTCAACCCGGAAGGACTGAATACTATTGAATTTGCCGGAAAAATCGCATCCGGTTTACCGGATGGCAGACCGGATGCAGAAGACTCTATTTTATCGAAAGCTTTAAAAGGAGAAATTATCAGAGATGCTGCTTGTAAATTTATAGATAATTGCGGAAATGAAAGGTTCTATAACTGTTCAGTTACTCCAATCCGCGATCAAGACACTATAGCAGGAGCTATTCTTATCTGGCATGACATAACAGAAATAAAAAATAAAGAACAACAACTGAAAATGTCCAATAGAAATTTGAAAAACCTGGTTAAGGAAATAAATGAAAAACAAAAAATATCTGATAAACAAATAAGAAACGATAAAGAAGAAATTGATATAAAAGATTCCCAGATCATGGTCACAAATAAATTGCTTGAAATAATCTTTTCCAATACACACTTTCTGATTGCGTATTTGGCCACAGATTTCACTTTTATCCAGGTGAATGATGCTTATGCAAGGGCATTCAATCAGTCGCCCGATTTCTTCATAGGTAAAAATCATTTTGATCTATTTCCTCATGTAGAAAATAGAACCATCTTTAAAAATGTTGTTAAAACGGGAATTTCATATATAACATACGCCGAGCCGTTTTTTCATTCCGGTAAGCCTGAACCGGGGATTACCTACTGGGATTGGAGTCTACAACCCATAAAAAATAATAATGAAGTTGAAGGAATCATTTTAGTCCTGATTGATGTTACCAGAAGGAAAAAAGCAGAGGAAGATTTATTTAATGCAAAAAGATTATCCGATATCGGTGCACTGGCAGCAACAGTAGCCCATGAACTTCGCAATCCCTTAGGTGTAATCCAGGCAGCCATTTATAATATTAAAAGGAAAAGCCAGAATATAGAAATAGAAAAACATATAAAAAATATTAAAGCAAAAGTCGAAGAGAGTGAACAGATTATTAATAATTTGCTTAGCTACTCTAAATTTAAAATTCCCAGGCGTGTGGAGATTCCTATTTTTAATTTCTTAAATGAACTGTTTGACGATATCATAAGTAAAAATATCAAAGATAATATCGCTTTAAAAAGAAATTTCGAAGTATTGAAAGATACGATTATCCGCATAGATCCCTTTCAAATTCGTGAAGTTCTGAATAATATAGTAAATAATGCCTATCAATCTTTGCCGCCGGCAGATGGTTGTATAGAAATAATGGGCAGTTTCTCCAATAACAATCAATTGTATTTACACATTAAAGATAATGGAAAAGGGATAGAAAAAGAAGATTTAGAAAAAATATTTAATCCCTTTTTTACAACCAGGTCCAAGGGTACTGGATTGGGATTAACCATCTGTAAAGAATTGATAAAACTGCATAATGGTACTATTGAAATTCAAAGCCGGAAGGGACAGGGCACTACGGTGAAAATTACTCTACCGTTAATAGGGATTGAATGAAAAAACGCATCTTGCTCCTCGATGATGATCGGGAACTCTGTGAGGAATTTCAGGATATTTTAGAAGCCGAGGGGTTTTATGTTAAAATTGTCCAGAACGGGCTTTCAGGGAAAAGTATCCTGGAAAATGAACTATTCGATATACTCCTCTTAGATATCAAGATCCCGGGCTTAAACGGATTTGCAATCCTAAAATGGTTAAAGAAAAATAAGTATAAGATTAAAATTATGGTATTAACAGGAAGACCAATAGACCGGACCGGACAAATAAAGGATATAAATGATGAAGAAGAAGAGTTATTAAATTATGCCGATGAAGTAATAAACAAACCTTCAACTATTGAGAATATAATCAGGAAAATCAACAGCCTCTTATAAAAGATCCGGCAAACAGAATGGAGGAAAAAAATACCCTGCACACACAGTGTCGGTTATGTCCGCCACCAAAACAAGAAAAGCGTAGGGAAAAGGGTTAGAATAAACAGGAAACAACCAGTGTCAATCTGCCCGCATTTCTTCTAAAATATAGTATCTGGATGAATATATTGTTGAATAAGTGTTTGATGCAATAGACAGGAGATCAGGTATTTTTTCAAAACAGGAGGGAAATTATGAATTTTGCAGACCGGATGAAAGAAATTATCCAGAGAAGCCTTACAAATAAAAAGGTTTTTTCTGAGCAAGCATCGGAAAAGGCCAAAGGATTTGGACAAAAGGGTATGTTATACCATGAAATAAGTGAATTAGAAAAAGATATTGAAAATAAATTTTTAAATATTGGAAATGAAGTCTATGCAGCTTTGATGATAAAAGAAAAAAAGGCTATAAACAAGAATTCTATAGAGATTAAGGATATTCTCCTGGAAATTATGCATCTAGAAAAAATAATAGGAGAGAAAGAACTTTTATTGAAACAGGCAGATTAAGGTAATCGATTATATAATGATGCTTAACTGATTTACATTCTTATTTCATAACGTTGGCTATGCTTACAACCCAGTTATTAATCCTTTATTCTTTAGATATCTCATAATTTTTTACTTCGTTTAATTTATTTAAAAAGGTTCCGCTTCTAAAATTCTTTATCCAGTTCTTAATAATTAAATAACCTCCCAATTTCATTATATTATTTCTAAAGAATTTTCTTTTCCATATATAAAAGGCATGCAGGATATACTCGATTCTCCCTAAAATTATAGTAACCGCCGAAGGGACAACAAAGCCGGGAAATGTAATAAAAATGTGAAGAATAATTTTAAATAAATTTGAAAATGAATAAAATCTAAACATTATTTTCTTAATCGCTTTTTGTAATTCTTCCGGGGTAACTTTTCCATCGGGTTGAAAAAGTGGATATTGACCATCGTAGTATTCCCAACCGATTTTTTCCAGTGGGAATAACCGGCCTTCCTGTTCCAATCTTTTATATAGTCCTGTTCCCGGAAGCGGTATGGGCAATAGGACCTGTAACGTGTCAATTTTAGTTTTTTTAACAAATTTGCGGTAAGCTTTCATTTTATCGGTTAATGTTAGAGAATCATTGTTCTCTCCTTTTACAGGATACCCGAAAATAAACATCCCATGAATAAAAAAGTGGTATTCATGAAAGATCTTTGTCCAGCTTATTAGTTTATCAGAAAGGTAACCCTTTTTCATATTCTTTAAATCGGCATTGAGTGGAGATTCATAACCGACACAAACTAATTCCACATTGGCATCCCGCATTGCCTGTAATAATTCCGGGTACTGGGCATCGGTGATTCTTATTTGTACTGTAATTTTTAATTTTACTTTTTTTGCTTTTTGATAAGCGGCTATTAAGCGACAAAATTCAATGGCTTCTTTCCTGTTTGCTGCAAAATGATCGCTTGTTTCAAAAAAATGCCTTGCACCCATGGTTTCAATAAGGTGGACAACATTATTAAACATTTTTTGCGGAGTACAACTCCTTGCCCTGTCTTTGACCGCGCAAAACTCGCAATTGGAATTACAGCCCCTTGTTCTATTAATGGGATAGTAATCCATTTTTGCATAATAAAGCAGGTTAAAATCAGGATAGATTTCACTATCAAAATCACTTATCAATGGTCTTTCTGCGGTTCTGATTATTGTAGAGTTTTTTAGAAAGGCAATCCCTTTGATATCATCCAGCGGTGCGTTCTTCTGCCATGCGAGCAGGAGTTCTTTTATTGTTTCTTCTCCTTCTTTAAAAACAACAACATCTATACCATTTTCAAGCGCTTCCAGGGGCAAATTCTCCACATGCTTGCCGCCGGCCACTGTTTTTGCACCCATACTCTTATACAATTGAGCAAGTTCAAAAAGGCGCGGTATGGTAGATGTAATCGAACCGTAAAACCCGGCAACATCTGCGGGTCTTTCCTGCTGTAATTTTTTATGATCCAATCTTTTACTCTTATCCCTGGGATAAAATCTGCCATGACAATTATTCTCATCAATTATTTCGACATCCCATAAATCTAATTTATTGGCAGCAGTTCCCACGTAAATTGGCCCAACCGAAGTGGTTGACGAAGCCAGGGAGGAATAAATATTAAAGTTGGGAAACCGGGGAACAATAATTCTTAAACGTAACCTTCTATTTTCCATTTATATCTCCTTAAAACGCATAATTGTTTCTTTAAAGTATCCATTATATATATAATAGATATTTTTAACAGGTAATTTAATTTCCATTTTCCTTTTCTTTTTGACCTGTTTCCTCAATTTACCTGTGGAATAAACTGCAAAGTAAGAACATAGCTCCGCAAATTATTTAATGGAAGAAAAGGGAAACCACCGATTACACGAGATTACACAGAAATAGATAGAAAAATCTGCGAAATCGGTGTAATCTGTGGTTTCATCTCTTTATTGTGGAAAATCGAAATTCCTGGACAATAATATAAGGTATAAGTTATTTATAATAGTTCAAATTGAGAATCACTGTGAATAATACCTCACGGGCGTATAAGACGAAAAGCATCAATAGAAAGCGGAATATGCTATTTGTATTTATTGCATTAAAAATGTTATAATAAAAAATGATTATTTTGATGGAATCGGCAGACCTATGGAAAAGCAGCAGAGTTTGATTATTGAATGTGTGGAACCCTGGCATGACGCCCAGGTTTCCTGTACCGGGCTTAAGAGAATAAAGCCAAAGGAGATAAAATGAAGGAACACAAAATAAATGGGCATAGAGAAGAGCTTGAAAGCACAGACTGGATGACTGATGCCGGAATTGTTGCAAAAGTTAAACAGTACCATTCTAAATAGAAAAAGCCCGGTTAACCGCGGGATGCATTCCTGCAAGCGTCTGTAATATGGGAAATAGTGAAAATATACCAGGTTTAACCTGGATGATAATGAGAAAATTTAAGGAGAATTTTATGAGTGATAGAAAAGAAACGGGAAATATTTTTACGAAGAATGTCGCTGCCTTTCTTTTAGATAAACCAATATGGGTGTGGTGGATTTTTTATGTTGCTGTGACCGTTGCACTTTTTGGTATTTTCTATTTAGCATTCTATTTACTGTCAATACAATGGTGGGTAGGAGTTGTTATTCTTTTTGCTACCGGTATGATCTGGGGTTCGATTAAATACTTGCGAATAAAGGGAAAAACACCGGTAGAAAAAAAGGAAGATGAGAAATCGGTTTAAATTGTACAAAATCTGAATTCGAGAAAAAGTTGGAAAAAACGGCTGTTACCCGGTAAGGCGTATGTTTATTATCGATAAATTCTCCATAGAGGGAGATAGATCAATAGAAAGAGGAAATCCACTATTGAGTTAAAAACATATTTGGATAACATTGTTATTATGAGGAATAAGAGAATTACTATTAAGGAGAGTGGGCTTTGGTTGTGTAGATTACTTTCATTTTTGAAAAAATTATCTTTTAAGCAAATTTTATTGTTTGGAAGTAAATATAATTTTAATATAATAGTTCAGGAGGAAAGACTATGATTACAAGAGATGAATTTGTAAAAAACCTTAAAAATCAGCTGGATGAATTGAATGCAGGGATTGAGAAAATAGAGCACAAGGCAAAATTGGTAAGGGAAAATTCTCAAGCTAAACTTCAGGCACGGATAAAGTATCTCCGGGAAAAGCGTGATTCTGCGCTTTTAAAGATTCATCAAGTAAAAAATACCAGTGAAGAAGCCTGGTATGACCTTAAACAAGGCACTGAAAATGTTATTAATTCCTTAAAGGCAGCAATAACAAAAACAATGTCGAATTTTAAGAAAAACAAAAGTGATTTGGTCGCAGAAAAATCGGCAGAGTAGAAGGGATTATACTGCCATTTATAATTATTTTTCAATCACTTTTTGATTCAGAGTAAGCGTATGGTGTATTAAAAGAGGAGGATACTATGATAAAAAACGAACGTATAAGGATGTGGGTGAACAGGATTGTCGCATTTCTTGCCGGGGCATTGATTCTTTTCATCTTTTTACAAAGTACTGTAGTGAGTGTTACCGAGGATCGAAATAAGGAACTGGTAAAACAACTCGATGAAATTAGATATGAGCCGGGCCGGCTCTTAAACGAAGGCAAAACATATTTCGAGAAAAACGAATATGACAATGCAAAAGGAATATTAAATACTTTATTTGGAAAACATCCAGTTTCAGAAGAAACGGCTCAAGGCAAAACGTTATATGCTAAAATAGAAAAGCTTCAGGAAGAAATGGACAAAAAATGGGAAGCAGCAGTAAAGAGTATCCGGGAAGAATGGACAAAAAAGATGGTTACGCAATTGAAAAAGAAATTGGAAACGGAAAGAGAAGATTTAATTAAAAATATGGATAGTAATCTGGATAAGGAATGGGAAAAAGTGAAAGACGGGATCAGGAAAGAATGGGAAAAGCAAATTTAAGCACAGGCCGCAGACAATCGAATGAAAAACGGGATGGTCTTTTAAAAAATCCTGCCTGTAAATATAATAATCAATCATAATTTATAGGCAGGAATTTAAAAAAATGGATACTATACTGAAATGACCAGGCATTTCAATCATTGGCAATCAGAAAAAGCTCCTGTTCTCCTGACCCGGAATACTATTTTATTCACGCTACCGGCTTTTGCCGGGTATCTGGTAATAAAGCTATAAGGTAAAATGAAAGTCACGCACAAGCGCACCGGGAAGTCTCATGCTTTCCGTACATCTTGCTTTATAGGTGGAAGGATCGATAATATAATCACGGTTAACTGTCAGATCGGCCAGGTTTGAACCGAACATACGAAAAAGCGTCTCATCGAAACGCATAACATTCAGGGGAGCCTTTATTTCACCGTCCTCGACCCAGAAGGTGGCAAACCGTGTCATACCGGTAATACGGGCAGCCTGCCTGTCGGAATAATTCAGGTACCATGCATTATTCATGTATATACCTGTATCCAGTTTTAATAAAATATCTTTATCCGTAAGAGTTCCCCCTGCCATATCGACAGATTCGGGAATCTCACCACTGTTTGCCCCATTTGTCTGCTTTCCATATTCCTTTGCCGAACGCGGGGATACAAGAAAATCTTTCAGTTTCCCTTTTTCGATTAAAGAAACAGAATCCGGCTTTATGAAACCGTCTACCTGGAAATGGGGGGCACACCCCTCTTTTGTATTTTCCTTTATGGAAATAAGGGGAGATAATGTCTCTGTTCCTTCTATCATTCTTAAAAACGGTGTCTGTTTCGTCTTTTCACACTTCAATCCGAATCCTCCCCAGCAGGCCATGGATATAAACTCAATAACAGCAGAAGGACTTAAATAGACATTGTATGTTCCGGGTTTGATTGTATGTGCAGGTCTTGCAAGAATCGCCAACTGGTCTGAAGCTGCTTTCACTTTCTGCCTGAACAGATCATTATCCCATATACTACCTGTATAACTGGATTTTACTGCCTTATCTTTTGTATAATAATATGACCAGTCAATATTAAATGTAAAGTTTTCAAACCAGTTTTTCTGTTGAAAAGAATTTGCAAACCCCCGGTATATCCTGCCCCCGGCATAAATACCAATAAAGTCCCCTACCCTTCCCGCATTCAAAATATCGGACAAGATCTCTTTTTGTGAAGGAAGATTGTTTTGTCCGGTAAGTGAACCGGACCGGGGTTCTTTTGAATAGAGAAGATACGGATCATCCGGTAAGAAACGGAGGTAATCTCGCATTGTATCAAGTGATTCCAGGGAACGTGAAAGATCATCTTCCCGGTTACCGGTAAGGGGAATATGATCTATACTATGTTTCCGGTTAAGAATGAGATGAAGAACAAGAAAACTCTGGGACACAGAACCAGGCTGCCTTATTTTTCCTGAATTAAAACGGATAAAATCCGATTCCTCCCCATTTGCATTACAGAGAAGAACCTCGTCTTTATGCAGCTTTCCAATTACCTGATCGACAAGTTTGTAAAAATAAGATTCTGTCATTCTACTCTCCTCCAAATACATCAACATTTTTAAAAAGGCAGGCAGGACTTGCGTGTCCAACAGGAATCGACTGGTTCGGTTCGCCTTTTCCGCAATTGAGAGCGCCCATTATTGCAAAAGTATCCATATTTCCTGTCATTTTCAGACTCCGCCAGAACGTGGCAGAAATACCCCGGTAATTGGGATTCTTTACCACTGTTGTGAGACGTCCGTCTTCAATCAATTGTGCCCATTCACAACCAAACTGGAATTTGTTCCTTGAATCATCGATGGACCATGACCGGTTTGCCTTCATATAAATACCCTTTTTCACCCCGGCAACCATCTCCTCCAGACTGGATTCTCCCGGTTCAAGATTAAGGTTGGCCATACGGTCTATGGGAGGTCTGTTCCAGCTCGACGCCCGGGAATTTGCCACGCCGGGAATCCCCGATCGTTCCCGGGAAATGACACTTCCCAGGGCACGTTTCAGTATACCTTTTTCTATAAGATACGCCTTTTCCGCTTTTACCCCGTCATCATCAAAAGCATAGCTTGCCATCTGGTTCGGTATGGTGGGATCGAATGTTATATTCAATAAGTCTGTCCCATACTGATAGGTTCCTATCATATCGGGTGTAACAAAACTGGTTCCTGCATAATTTCTTTCATCACCCAGTATTCTATCCAATTCCAGGGGATGTCCGATAGACTCATGAATCTGGAGAATCATCTGGTCTGCGGCAAGAAGCAGATCCATTTTACCGGAAGGGCAATTCGGCGCAGAGAGAAGCTGGACAGCTTCCTCTGCAATCTTCTTTCCCTGTTCAGGAAAACGGATATCCTCCAGCACCTCGAACCCGGATTGCCGTATCAATTGACCGCCCCCGAGTGTCCTGGTCTGGGTGATAATTCCTTTATTGGCAGTGACACTTATTTGTGGTACGACAAAACTGAAATCCTGGACGACTTCACCTCCATCCCCGGTGAGAAGAATGGTCCGGGATTTTATCTGCCAGAGAGAAGCAGACCAGTCCACAATGGTATCATTTATCTTCAAGCCTTCACATTCTTTTATCAACATTTCTATCTTTTCTTTTAAAGACACGGAAGACCAGTCCTTTTTCACTTTTGTTGCGTATACACCCCGGGGCGGTTTGAGCTTTATTTTTGAAAAATCGATAACACAGTTTCCTGCACTATATTCCGCCCAGGTAACTGCCCTTTCAACAGCTTGCTTTAAACCGGTTTCTGATAGATCATTGGTGGCAGAATAACCAAGTCCTCCCCTGTGCATTACCGTGATCATTGCACCTGAATCAGAATATTTTATATAGGGCATGAGAATATTTTGACGCACCCGGATCATCTCTCCTGTTTCACTCACATACCGGAAGGAACAATAATCTACCCTCGGTGCCACTTTTTTAAAAAGCTTTTTAAGTTTTTCTGTCATAACGACCACCTTATTAAAAACAATTGTTTTTATGAGTATACAGGATAAAATACCTGTGGGGCTGTCCAAAAAGTCAGAGTGAGACGTAAGCTTTTTAGACAGCCATCCCTTTCTATTTATATGTTTTTCCATGGTTATCACC
>JAFGQK010000204.1 GCA_016935735.1 Spirochaetales bacterium
CAGCTTGTTCGTATTTGTTGAAAACGATGGTAAATTCAGTGCCTTCCCCATTAACACTTTTTACCTTTATCTCTCCATTCAGTGAATTAACAATATTTTTAACTATGTATAACCCTGAACCGGATCCATTACCTTGTTTTCTCTTTGCCTGGTAATATATCTTAAATATAGTATCCCACCCAAGAAATAGGGTGGAAGTTTACAATCGAGTTTCTGGAACCACCGACATCCCTGCCCGGGGCAGCGACAGAATGGGTGGGATGCCATGACCGCAGAACCCCGGGCCGCTTGCGAAACAGGTTTGTCAATATTACCACATATGGCTCTGTAAGGGGATTGAAAATATTATACCCACTATTTATCTGTACCCATGTATGAGTGGGGAAAACAAGCAATCCATCTGCCATATATTCAATAAAGGCATCAAGTACTGTCTCTGCCCCATGTTCTACTTTACCTGTGGCTTTCATGGAAGAATGAATAAGGAGTGTATCATCCTTTTATATACCTGTTTTGGCCGATTTGATTTAGCAGGTCCGTTTTTGTATACATGTGTGTATCATCTTACCTGCCCGGGCTTTCTTCCACTTCAACCAATCCATTCAACAATTCTTCAATATCCGCAAGGTATTTTTCCAATAAGCTTTGTGATGTATACGCCAGGAACTGACACGTCCCGGTCGAATTGGTAAAGTAATAACCATAATAGGAAAATTTAATACCCTCTATTGTACCATTCAATTGGAGAAAGAGTACCTTTAATCCATTCACGATTCTATATTCTTCTTTTACTACATGTGTGTCAGGGGCAGCTATTCTCCCGTTCTGTAAAGCGAGAGTTTTGAGTGATGCCAATGGTACTTCTATTTGTTCTGTAATAATAACGCCATATAAGTCATTCCCTTTTAATTGAAACTCATATTCGGCAGAAGGATTATTCTTTGCCTTATTAAAACTCCACTTTTTGGGATTAATCCAGAATCCTGTATTCATTTTTATACTTTTTAATAAAAATGTCGATTGATTGCTTTTTTCAAATTTCTTCGGATTTGTTTTAATTTCTGAATCAGCCTGGTCAAGCTTTGAAACATATTCCCAGGTCCCGTCTTCATAAAGAATGACTTTTTCCCCTGTTTCCGTTATAGCGAATTGTTGTGTAAAACAGGTAAAAGCAAAAAAAAAGTATAGAAATCCTATCGCTATTCTTCTCATAATAATTCCTTTCCTGCCGTATTATAATATAAAGATTGCCCTTTTACAAGCGGGTGCCGGGATACGGGGTGCAGGATTTACCGTCCTATATCCAGTATCCTTGGATTCATGATAAAAAAATGGACCCTTTCCGTTATCTCATTTTTTTAAGGGTCTGCGGAATATAAGGAAGATACTGCCGGATGTTTTTGGACAGGGCTGATCTTAGTTCTTCAAAATATCTTTTTACAGTATGTACACGGGGCGGTACGGAATCTGAAGCTTTTGAATAGATAAATTATTGTATAAAAGAATCTTTAAATGAATGGAAAATGAATAACGAACTTCTGGATAAAGGCACTTTTGATGACGGAAGAGTAAAAACCACAGAAAGCAACGACAATTGGGAGGGTAATTTTATAAAAAAGGTATGGTGGAATAAGAAATGGATTCCTGTATCGGCAGACAGCTGCGGCAACCTGTACTGCATAGATTTTGATCCCGGTGAAAATGGCAGGAAATACCAGATGATGAATATGGAATTTCAGGACGGGCAGGGGCCTTTTATTACAAAATATATATCATTTACCGATTATCTTGAAAAGCATCTTGAGTATTTAAAAAACGGTCAGTACAATTTTGAAGATTTTAGAGATTACAAATGTATTTCTGTTGATTCCTATAAGAAATCAGCACTCTATGAACATTATTAAGAGAGTAAAGGAAATTCAAATCGGTGCAATCAGCGGAATTTGTAGTTACTTATTTTTCTTTGTCAATAGGGCTTGCCAATATCGAATTCTCACCCCCGGATCCTGTTAATACAGTACATAATCTTCCGGGTCAGCATCAACATTTACCTTCTGTACTTCCTCGATGGTAATACCGGTACTGTCTGCCGGATCCTGTTTTTCCTGTTCCAGGGGATGTATTTTTTTAAGGATTTCCGCTATAAATTCCTTTAATGGATTATTCGTTTCAATGAGTTTTTTTAGAAGCGGAACAGCTTCCTCTGCATCCGGCCCGGTTTCCCCAAGAATATAGAGAAACCTTTTTACTGCGACTATCTCACAGGATCCATTTTCGATGATTCTGCATATACTGGATACGATTTTCCCTCCCCCGGCCAGAAGCACCTTTGTCACATAACAATTCTCCGGCGATTCTTCATACAAGGCAGGAAGAACATGCACAAACAGATCCAGATCAGATGACTGCCGGACGCCCATTTCATGAAAAAGGAAACAGATGAGTCTCTTTTCCTGAACTGAATAATCACCGGAGGTAAGCGCTTCCAGAAGAAAGGGCAGGAGTTCCCGGACGGAAACAAATACCTTCTCCTTTAATTCATTTCCCCAGACATCCTCTGTTATACCCTGCTCAAGAAGCTGTTTTAATTCACCGATATCCCGGAGACTCATTGTCACCAGGGCTTTCCGGGCCGCTTCCTGGTCTTTTTGCACCAATTCCAGTAATACGGGAATTGCCACCGGATGACCTAACTCCTGCAGTGCCCGGATAATATCCGGATACAGATTTTCCAGGGTTTGATCCTTTAACAGGGTAATAAGGACTTTAGCCGTAGAAGTGTCCTTTGGGACAGAAAGCATGATCTCGAGGATACTATCCTTAATATCCGAAAACCCCGGATCGATGTCAAACTCAAAATTTTCATCCATGGGTTTGAATTTCGGGGACAACATATGATTTTCCACATACCCCCTGCGTTTGAGTTCTTCGAATATCTGTTCTTTTGTAAAGGGAGTTCCTTCTGCAATGTCACGAAAAGCATATTCCGAAATAAAACCATCCGGTTTCAAATTTCCCAATAAACTTATTATTGCTCTTAAAAGATTATGGTAAATACGCATCCTTTTATTCGTAATGATTTTTAACAGAAGGGGAACAATCTGTACTGCACAATAATTCCAGTTGTTCATATCCTCTATTTTATTCAGCAAATCCAGTTCCTGAATTTGTCTTTTTATCTCATCCTCATCATTTCCCGGACCAAGCATTATTAAAAACCGGGTGATATCCTTTTCTGCATTGTCAAGTTTATACATTATCTGTTGATTATCCACTGTATACAATGATATGAGTAAAAAACATAGTTCGCAAGAAAAATTAATAAAAAAAGAGTATAACTGTATTATTTATATTCAAAATGAGGCAGGATAAGCCTGAAACAGGTACCAAGCTCTGTCCGGATATTTTCAATATTACCCCGGTTCTTGTTTATGAGCATCTTTACAAGAAAAAGACCGAGTCCGGTACTCTGTTTCAGGGAAAAATCAGGTTCAAATATGGTACTGCGAAGGTGTTCGGGTATACCTTCCCCATTGTCAATAACATCCACAATAACATACTCATCCGGCACATATGCTTTTATCATTACCTTCTTTTCTAAAAGGTCGCTTTCTTTGAGTGAATCGATGGAATTCCGGACCAGGTTTAATAACACCTGTTCCAATTCCCCCCTGCCGGTAAAAAGCAGTACATTATCATCAATATCCATGTGAAACATTATACCGGCTTTTCTGCACTCTATCCTTATAAGTTTAAAAAGAAAAGCAAGGTCCTTTTTCATATTGATGGGAGCAGAGTCTTCCTCCACCCGGAGTGCAAGCATATTGAAAAATTCTTTAATGAAATTGATGCCGTATTCCGTATTTTCATGTATTGCCCGGAATATATCATTCTTTTTTTCCTCACCTTGATGAGTAAGACCTGATTGTGAAAGGGCCTTTATATGGGTTAAAATATTTTTAAACTCATGAGAAGTTCCTGTGGAAAGCAACCCCGAAGCAATAAGCCTGTCCTGGAGAAGCAGGGTATCTTCTGTCTGAATCAACCGTGAAAATACCGAATGTACGATTTTATCCCGTTTTCCGAGTCTTCTTTTAAATCCGGCAAGACTCTCATCAATCAGGTATCCTTTCTGGAAGATCAAAAATCCGATTCCTGCAATAAGACAGATGGATATCCATAATGTCATATCAATATAAAACCTGTTCAGGATCATGCTTACAAGATCAAATGATCTGGCAAAAATGAATAAAATTGATATGACAAGCAGGTACAGGAATACCTTTGAATGAACATCTTTATAGAGACGCCACAGCCTTCGGGAGGGAGAGATAAAAAGTATCCCGATAATATAGAGATAAAAAAAAGAAAAATAGATTGTTTGTGTAAGCTGTAAAAACATGAGTATAACAATAATCATGGAAACAAGTCCCACACAAACAGTCCAGAGAAAAGTAAACCTGCCCGGTGAAACAGTATGAATGTAAGTTCCTGTAACATAGACAAGGAATATTGATGTTCCTATTCCAATAAAATAAAAATGGGAGAAGAAAGTCTTTATTGCCAGAAAAACGATGATTAAGAGAAACATGAAAAATTCACGTTTATAAGAACAGGATGAAAAACGAAACAGGAGAATGATTACCTCCATACAAAATAGAGAAAGAAATACAATCTTCCCTATTGTAATGAGGTCATTCATCTACTTAAGTTCAGAAAGGGGTACAGGCTCCGGACTCTCATCTTCCCCGGTTATCTGTGACAATTCCTTAAGGAGATTTTGTTCTCTGTGAGAAAGTTTCTTTGGAATAACAACACGGATGGTAATATACATATCCCCTTTACGGTCTGAATACTGGAGGGACGGGATTCCTTCGTTCCTCAACCGTAATACCTTTCCGTTCTGTGTACCTGCGGGAATTTTCAGTTTCACTTTTTTATCATCCAGTGTTGTTACATAGATATCCGCACCTAAAGCTGCCTGGGTGATAGACACAGGGATCATGCAATAAACATCGTTCCCGTCCCGTTCAAAATATTTATGGGGAAGTACATGGACAAATACATAGAGGTCACCGGGAGGTCCCCCGTTCAAACCACCATCTCCCTGCTCGGGAATATGGATTCTCCTTCCATTCTCTATTCCGGATGGGATAGTGACCTTTATTTTCTTATTTTTTTTGATAAGACCTCTTCCGCTGCATTCAATGCAGGGTTTTTCAATTATTTCACCTTCCCCATTGCAGGTAGGACAGGTAGAAGCGATGGAAAAGAATCCGGAACTTCTTCTTACCTGCCCGCTTCCCCCGCAATCCGGACAGAGTTTCTTTCTGCTTCCTTTATCTGCACCACTGCCATTACAGGAAAGGCACGCTTCATTTCTTACAAATGAAATATCCACCTTGGTCCCGAATACTGCATCTCTAAAGGGGATCTTTATATCATAGCGTAGATCCGCGCCCCTCCGTCCCCTGGTGCTTCGTCTTTTTGTCCGGGTCCCGCCCCCCCCGAAGAAAGAATCGAAAAAACCGGAAAAATCCCCGAAAATATCCTCAAAATCCCTGAAAACAGAGGAAAAATCGTGAGCTCCCCCAGCCATCCCTTCGACACCGGCAAATCCGAACTGATCGTAAGCCTGCCGTTTCTTATCATCTGCAAGTACTTCATACGCCTCGGTTGCTTCTTTAAACTTTTCCTCTGCAGCTTTATTCCCGGGATTCCTGTCCGGGTGGTATTTTATTGCAAGTTGCCGGTATGCTTTTTTAATCTCATCCTTACTCGAGGTTTTTGGGACTCCCAGAACTTCATAATAATCTCTTTTAGCCAATTTCTATCTCTATATCAGTCTATTTTAATATTGTACGGAACACCGTATTTATTTATCTGAATCATCATCATCCACTACTTCGTAATCCACATCTTCCACATTCCCTTTTCCTGTAGAATCGGTTTTCCCTGGTCCTGTATCCTTTGTCGTATCCTGGGTACTTTCCTCTTTTGTTCCGGTCGATGTACTCCCATCGCCCTGGGTCTGGGTTGATGATGTTTTATACATTTCTTCTGCAAGTTTATAGGATGCCTGCTTTAATGTTTCAATCTTTTGCTTTATTTCCGAAATATTATCGCCTTCCATCGCTTTCCTGAGATCGGAAATCGCAACATTGATCTTCTGCTTATCACCTTCCGGTACTTTATCACCATAATCCCTTAATGCTTTTTCTGTAGTATAGATGAAGTTGTCTGCTTCATTTCTTACTTCTGCCTTTTCTTTAACCTTCTTGTCTTCATCTGCATGCATTTCCGCTTCTTTTACCATTTTTTTAATCTCATCTTCATTAAGTCCGGATGATGATTCTATCCTTATTTTCTGCTCTTTTCCTGTACCAAGGTCTTTTGCGGATACGTGTACAATCCCGTTTGCATCAATATCAAAAGTGACTTCTATCTGGGGAACACCCCGGGGAGCAGGAGGAATACCGACAAGATCGAATCTCCCGAGTGTTCTGTTCTGGTTTGCCATCTCACGTTCACCCTGGAGTACATGTATGGAAACAGCGGTCTGATTATCCGCAGCAGTTGAAAAAATCTGGCTCTTCCTTGTGGGAATTGTCGTATTTCTTTCTATTAACCGTGTAAAAACACCACCAAGAGTTTCAATTCCAAGGGAAAGCGGGGTAACATCAAGAAGGAGTACATCTTTAACATCACCGCCAAGGATACCTCCCTGTATTGCCGCACCCATGGCAACTACCTCATCGGGATTCACCCCTCTATGCGGGTCCCTCTGGAACAATTCCTGGACAACACGCTGAACAGCCGGGATACGCGTGGAACCGCCGACAAGGATTACCTGGTCGATTTCCGAAGGTTGAAGACCCGCATCCTTAAGTGCTTTAAGGCAGGGATTCTTTGTTTTATTCACAAGATCCTCTGTTAACTGTTCGAACTTTGCCCTGGTAAGGCTGTATTGAAGGTGCTTGGGACCAGAGGTATCTGCTGTAACAAAAGGAAGATTTATATCTGCGGTTTGGGCGCCGGATAATTCAATCTTTGCCTTTTCTGATGCCTCGCGAAGCCGCTGGAGTGCCATCCTGTCTTTTGAAAGATCAATCCCGTAATCCTTTTTAAAATTTTCAATAAGCCAGTCAATAATTCTCTGGTCAAAATTATCCCCGCCAAGGTGAGTATCGCCGTTTGTTGATTTTACTTCAAAAACACCATCACCCAGTTCCAGGATAGATATATCAAATGTTCCACCGCCAAGGTCATAAACCGCTATTTTTTCTTCCTTGCTTTCCTTGCCCAGCCCATATGCCAGGGAGGCTGCCGTAGGCTCATTGACAATACGTTTTACCTCAAGCCCTGCAATCCGTCCGGCATCCTTTGTTGCCTGTCTCTGGGCATCATTAAAGTATGCAGGTACGGTAATAACCGCTTCCGTGACTTTTTCACCAAGATAATCTTCTGCCGTTTGTTTCATTTTCTGTAAAATAACAGCAGATATCTCCGGCGGTGTATAGGTTTTTTCATGAACCTGGATGACGACACCGTTTGCCACTTCAACTACTTTGTAAGGTACCATCTTTATCTCTTCCGGCACCTCACTATATCTTCTTCCCATAAATCTTTTTATGGAATAAACGGTGTTTTCGGGGTTTGTTATCATCTGATTCTTAGCCGGCTGCCCGACAAGACGATCCCCTTTCTGGGTAAAACCCACTATTGAAGGAGTTGTCCGCTGTCCTTCGGAATTCTGAATAACAACAGGTTCTCCCCCCTCCATTACTGCAACGCAGGAATTTGTTGTTCCAAGATCAATCCCAATAATTCTTCCCATACTTATCCTCCTTATTCTTTATCATTGTCTGATTCCTGATTATTTTTATCAAAGGTATCTTCATCTTTCGCGATTGGTTGCGAAACCTTTACTTTTGCCGGTCTTAAAACCCTTTCATGAAAAAGGTATCCTTTCTGGTAATCCTCTAAAACAGTAGGAACAGTATAGTCCCCACTTTCTTCGACAGCAATTGCAAGATGTCTGTCAGGATCAAAAACTTCACCTGCGGAATCAAACCGCTTAAGTTCCCATTTCTTTTCCAGCATTGAAACAAGCTGGTTTTCGATCATAACAATTCCTTTATGAAAAGCATCGAAATCTTTTGATTCCTCTGCCGACTTCATTGCCCTCTCAAAATCGTCTATAATAGTTGTAATATCCAGAAGGAGCATCTGATTTGCAAATTTTATCGATTCATCTTTCTCCCGGAAAAGTCTTTTTCTGAAATTCTCATAGTCTGCCTGCTTTCTTAAAAGCTGATCCTTTAATACGGCAGTTTCTTCCTTAAGTTCCTGAATCATTTGCTCAGGGCTTTTTTCTTCCTTTTTTTCTCCGGAAACCTCCTCATTTGTCTTTGTCTCCTGATTCTCTACCCCGGATATTTCCGTATCCTGTTTTTTCACCGCTATTTCTGCTTCCTTATCATTTTCCGGTTTCTCATTCTGTGTGTTTTGATCTTTTAATGCACTCATATCCAGTTCCTGAGTTTCTTTATCTTTCTTTCCCATAGTCCTCCCCATAACCTTATTCTTATAGATTTATAGTACACAATTGACTATTTTTTTTCTACCCTTTTCCCTGAAAAAAAAACATCAATTGTAAAAATTCCATATTAATCCGACAAAATAATGATATTTCACTCATACCTGTAAAATGCTGTTATAATTATGCGTAAATCCTTTCTATGATGCAAAAAATATCATCCTCCTACTACAGCAAGAAAATTACTTATTTTCAACAATAAAGATAATAAGATGTCCATAATCAGTCAAGTCCCCTTTTATAAATTTCTCCGGATATGCCTGTTCCCTACTATAATCATTCAGATTTTAAGAATTGAAACACAAAGGAGTTTGCCCGGGTAAACCCGGGAGGACTTTGTTCGTGTTTCAATCCCTGAAATAATAATAACTATATTATATGACTTTTTTTCAATCAAATTTAGATTAGCTGGTTATATACTACAGCATTCTATTGCTTTGACCACTTGATTATTAATTATTACAATAATAACCATGTTTGACATTCCAGCATAATGGTCAAAGCTTAAGTGTTTTGAAAACAAGAGTTATGCTATTATTCTTATAGTTATCTTTACTCCCTTAGTTATCCAATAAAGTTAAAATATCCTGGTCAAAACACTATAAAGGGACAGCAGGAAATAACAGCTAAAATCCTGGAAATGTCCGTTTTAAATTACTATACTTTACAGCAGTATATGAAGTATTTCGATATGAAGGAGGTAACCAGTGGAAAAAAGAATTAAAATGTTTTCATTCATTTTAATTATATTTATTTTCCTGGTGGTAACTATTTGTGCTGCTGATTTGTTTGTACGGGAGGGTGCATCGGGAAACGGTTCAAAGGATAATCCGTATGGAAACTTATGGAAAGCGATGGATAAAGCGCTTCGCGGAGACGTTATTCATGTGGCAAAAGGAACCTATTACGGAAAAGGGGATTCGGGTGCGTTTATTGTCAGGATTCCGAACCTTACGATGGCAGGCGGGTATTCGCCCGATTTTTCATCACGCGACCCATTCAATAACCTGACAGTATTAATGCGCTCACCTGATTACAAGGGGGACAATACCGGGCTTCCGAATGGTGTTATTTCCGGTACCGATGACCATTCCAATCTTGTGGTAGACGGTTTTGTCCTTGATGGGAGAACAAGGAACAAATATAAGACAACAGGGGATATCAGTGATTCCGGCTCGTTCTCCGGTCAGTTGTTTGAAGCGAGTAGTCCGAATATAAAAATAAAGAATTGTATCCTGTTGAATCCTTTCGGCGTTGGCATTTACTGTAAATGGGAAGGTGCGGAAAACGAAGTGAACAATACATTTGTACTCAATACCTTTTATACCGGTATAAGCACAAGATCGGCACAGAATAATTCCGTTATCCTTATAAAGAATTGTACGGTGGGATTTGTCTGGAACCAGACCGGGAAAGGGGGCGGTACATCGGTATTTGTCGGGAGTGGCGGCCAGACAATCATGGAAAACAATCTCTTTATGTTTAACCAGATGTTTGCTGTCCATAATGGTTTTGGGAATGAAGATACGGTCATGAAAAATAATCTCTTTTACCAGTGCCAGGGCGGATATTATAAGTATATGGATGATGACGGGAAAAACCTGCTGGTATGGCAGGCGGATGAACTTGAGGATATGAATGATGATCCTGAGTTTTATATGCTTTTTGAAGCAGAGGGCAATTCCGATGCGGTCCCGAAACTGAAGCCGGACAAGGAATATTTTGAAAAGTTCTCTAATTTTATAGCAGCAGAACCGGGTAAACTCGTTATGAATGAAATAAATGAATGGAGGAAAAGCCTGGGGCTTCCCCTCCAGGCAGAAGGCGGAAAAGGTCCGGCAAACTATGGGCATGCATACCCCCTGAAAGCGGTGGTGCCGAATTTAGTCGCATCCGGGTTAAAAACCGGGGTGAACACAGGTATCAATTTTATTACCTATAAATCGGAATCCGCATCCGAAGAAGACTATGCATTTGAAGAAAAGGAGTTTGACTCATTCAAAAGGGAAGTAAGCGGTCTGAAAGAGTTCAAAGCAAAACCGGTCATGTTCAAAGCCGGACTCGGGCCGGATAAGGTCCGCTGGTTTGAACATATTGCAGTAAAAAATGATTACCGTTGTGTTATGCTTTTACGCCCGGGTGAGGCAGATGAATATACCAGGAATTTCATGCTCGGGTATATCCTTAAAGGCTCGGAGGCGGAAAAAGCATGGGACAAGTATTATAAGAAAAAGGACAGGTATAATAAGGACGGAATTCTCATGAAGGGCCTGGCATACTACCTGGATGATTCATACACCTATCCCCTTGCAATTGTCGTTAAAGAAATCTTCACGAAATAATTAAGAATAAGATTAACAGGGCCGGATCGTGAGACAAACATTTTACGATCCGGTCTTTTTTTACTAATGGACCCTGCAATCCGGGCAGATTGATTCAGATCCTTAAGAAAGACAACCTCTTCCTGAAGAACTTCAGGCCTGAAGTTCAGGAACTGGAAAGTGTATAATCGTATTCAAGTGTACCGGAACCGGTACCCCAGTACCAGTAGGCAAATGACTGGAGGCCCCCGATTGTCATGATCTGGCCTTCCACATCAATGGGGAGGGATACCTCTTTGTGCATGATAATGCCGTTATTGGAACGGGGCTGCCAGCCGAAATACTTCCCTTTTAAATCCGGGTTAACGACCCCTTGCGTGACATCCGCGGGTATCCAGCCGTATCCCTCCAGGTAAAAATCCGCCCACACATGGGCGCTTCCATCGGGACGCATGGTCGCTATGTGGCGTGCCGGGATGTCCCGGCAGCGAAGCAGGGAAATAAAGATCGAGGAGAGATTCCCGCAATCCCCGCCACCGTTGGCAATAAGTTCGGCCAGGGGATGGAAGCCCGTACCGGGATCCAGATAGGCAAAATTATCCTCAATAAAACCAAAGCAATTTTACGCATAAGAGAGAATGTCTGTCGATTCGCCCATAATCGTTTCACTCCAGGCGACAATGTCCGGGTTTGACGGATCCACAAGTGTCCCGCTTGTACCGCGGTAGTACTTATAGATATCGGATGACGTATTGTACGGGTTGATGGTGGAGATGCTTTCGAGGTCTGCGGTAAGGTCATAAAGGGTAACGGTATACGAGATAGCCACCTGGATACTCTCATCGTTTCCGGGAAGATCCGAAGTATGGACGAAACTGGCATATTTGTCGGAAGTACCTGAGATAAGCCGTTCTTTACCCCCATTAAGTTCAATATTACTCACCTCCTGATAGGGATTGGACTGCGGGACCGGCAGTATTACCATGATTTTGGTAAGGTCAAGATCACGATTGGTGAGAGTCACTGTAACAGAGATATCATATGTCTGGGAGTTTGTTTTTTCAACAATGGATTCTTCGGGCCAATCATCGATTAGTTCACTCCCCCCGTTCCCGTTATCCGGCGGACAACCCGGCAGAATAAAAACTATCAGGCAAAGTATTATATATACGCAAAGGTTTTTCATCGGTTCCTCCAATACTTGGTTTATTGACAGGATTAATGATAAGAAAAGTCTTCTTTTTTGTCAAACACCTTAAGAAGAAACGGGTACAATTTCCAGATTTCACACAGCTATGTTCCTGGGTCACCTCGGCCTCTATTCAGTTGGAACCGGTAAAAACTCTGGAAGCGGTGGTTTCCCCTGTATTATGCGAACGGCGAAAACATCCGGTTATACGATATAAAGAGATTGTTTGACTGATCTCTGTTTTCCATTTTTTTATGGGAATTCTTCTTTTTCCGTTTCTGCGGACAGAACTATCTTGCATACAAGAGTAATGGCTCTGGAACGGATAAAGCAGGAAAAAGAGAAAATGAAACCACAGAGTAAACTGAATAATCAGAGGAGGAGGAAAAAATGAATACTTATTCTCCTCTCTCCGGTTACCTCTGTTACCTCTGTGGTTAAATAAAATTCACCAGTCTTTCCTGGAAAAAGCAACTAGAAAAAGACTTACCCAGCAGGAATCTGGATGAAAAAACTGCCTTTATTCTGAATTTCAGACCTTGTGCAACGGTAAAAAACGCTAACAAAATAGCATTTCAAGATTTTTAAAATAATAAAAATGTTTTAGACGCAGATTAACTCTGATTAA
>JAFGQK010000205.1 GCA_016935735.1 Spirochaetales bacterium
TCAAGAGAAGCAGGAAATAATTTATACCTGTAATTACATCAGATCCAGAAAGGATCCGGCCAACGCAAGTGTTACGGGGTGAAAATCTTGGAATAATACCAAGATTTTCACCCATAGTAACACAGGCTATGATACGACATCAAACAAAAAATATGATGTCATTTATTTGATTGATATTACTCTTAAGCCAGGGGAAACAATTCTGCTTAACAATTCTTATGAATACAAATTTGAAGAATATATTAAGGAATATAATGACTGGGAGGTGATTGAACCCCCGGAAAACCAGATCGATTATGTTTTAAAAACAGGGGCATTATGGGCAGGACCGATTGGGAAATTGGAAATAGCTATTTCTTTTGAAAATATACCGCATGAAATTTTTGGGTTCAGTGAAAGACTTCTTAAAGGATTTCAATCCGGAATTTCTGAAACAAACAGTGTTTTTTTAACCTTCCGAAAAAATAATTTTGAACCTGAGAATGATGTCCAGATATTTTACTATGCAAAAAATGCTTCAGATGTGTTATTCACGTATGCCAGGAACAAAAAATACGGCCGGCTGGAATATTTAATTGATACCTTAAACAGATTCGAAAAAAAATATAAAGACTGGGATTGGGGTCCATGGGAATTCAACCCCAATAGATTTCAATTACAAGCAGTTGTAGATAGTGAGATACTTCGTTATGTGCTCTATTGGACTGCAAATGAATTATTCAGAAAGAATCTTGCAAAAGCAATTTCTTATTATCTCCAGGCATTTACCCTGGTGGAAGGAAATCAATATCCTGCCGATCCTGATGTATTAATTACAAAAGATATTTCAGACTGGAAATCCTCTGATAAAGCTCCGGGATATTATATTGCCTATAATCTGGCCTGTGCATATTCTCTTTTAGAAGATATTGATAAAGCCGGGAAATGGCTACGAATCGCCATTCGTTTAAACTCCAAAGTGGTTAAAAAATTTCTATCAACTGATAAGGATCTTGAAAATTTACGCAGGAATAAAGCACTATTCAAAGACATCATTACAACAGAGCCGAGAACGATAATTTCTTTGCAGAACAAAACACTGAATAGTTTGAAAACTGTTTTTAATGATTTTACCGATAAATTTACCATTGATTATAATGCACCAATAACAAAGGATAAGGTTGAAATTGTGTATCTCCCGGAAGATTATGCCCCATATGCAATCTTTGTTTATTATGAGGCATTACATGATAGTAAAATAAAAGTCGATTTTATTCAATACGGAATGGTTGGCAAATTTCTTGGCAAGGGAGAGGAAATCATAGCTTCCGGCAAGGGATTACTTTTTTTACAAATAAAACCAACAGGTGAAAACCCGGAATTACCCATCCATTGGGCAGATGATCTATATGAAAGCAGCAACTCTTATGGCTTTTTTATTGCATTATACAAAAAAACAGATAAGGGCGATTATGAGTATAAATATTCTGCACAGTACAGTGAACGTGATTATATCAGGAACAATAGATAAGTTACCCTGGAATCTGATTTGACAAAAAACAGCAGGTAAAAATGAGATTCAGGCTTTAATATGCATTGTATGGCAAAAATACCGATAACCAGGTAAAGTGATAGTGGGAAGGATGAAATCTTCTAATCCCGGATCCTTAAAAAATACTTGTAATTCATATACACAGGTCTTAAACTTTACCATATACAATTGCTTTTTATATCCGAATTCAGGTAGAGAGAGAGGTTTTTATGGCGCGTACATTGACTTTTGTGCTTGAAAATAAGGAATATTCATTAAGCCCCGCCAAACTGAACCGGCAAAAACTTTACGGGTGGAAAGATATTGTTCCGTATGATCAAAATAACGAAGAATGCCAGGTATATTCCATCGATGAGAGTGGCACCTTTATTATTCCGAAAGGGGGAAGCAGTCTTGGCATGATCGATAACCAGGGAAAATGGGTAGATAAAAACGAACTTACTGCTGTTGATACTAACGGGAACCCGGTAGATATTGTTCCTTCGAGTTTTTCACACCCTATTGCACTTGAACAAATAACGGCAATTGAAGATTTCCTCGATCATTCAATAACTTCCATCTATTCACTTGAAGGTGAACATCCGGCTTTTGCAGATGCAATAAAGAAAGCAAAAGGGCTTTATACCTTTATCTTTAACTGGAGGGATGATTATGAAGGAGATCCCGCTTTTATTATTGAAAGTGACGGAAAACTCTATGTGCTCGTGGGAAAGAAAAATGAGATCGATTTTTTAAGCCTGCCTCAAACCGGGGCGATTGAAGAAATCGAAGACGAAGAGGGTGAAGAAGAAATCGATTTTATGAATTTATAGGTTGAACCGGAAGTAAAAACCTTAAGGAGAATTCTATGAAAAGTATAAATATAGCTAATGAAAAAGACCGTGATGCGGTTGTGGGTTTTGAAAGCAACCTTCAGGAATCTGGTGTGCATTATGTGTTAAAAAAGGGAGGAAAACCGAATAACATCAAACTGCTTAAAAATACCCTGGAAAACGATACAGAGGCACTCATTACCCGGTATGGTTCGCTGGAGGGTCTGGGTAAAGCGATTATAGAAGAAGATCCTGACATCGATATTGAAAAAGCAGGGATGATTCTTCAAACATTGAAAAGCGTGTATGTGGATAAGAAAAATGATCTTATTTACAATGTGCACCTTGAAGAAATTTCAAAAGCCCCGGATGGTTCTGAAAAGGACAGAAAACCGTATATTGCCGCAGAAGGTAATGTCAATTGTGAGTTTCCTTTAAAATGGACAGGAAAATTGATTTCAAAGGAAGAGGCGGTAAAAAAATTTGTTTTTTCACGGAAATACCAGATAAAGCATGTAAACAGTCTTACCTTCGATTTTTTATTTGATATGGCAAAATCACTTGATGAAAAAAAGAGTATGATGCTGATCGGCGGGGGAGCCAAAGGTAACGCGCCACTGGTTTTTTTTCATGGGGGGGTATCTTACCGGGGATTTCTGGAAGGAAGGGTGAAAGAATCATCATACTGCCTGATTCTGCATCTTACAAACCTGGAGATTAAGGAGATACAAGCATGAAACTGGATAAAACAAGATTGCAGCAATATAAAGGATATTTAACCGGGGATGTGACATCCGTAGAAGCAACGCTGATAAAAACCGCAGAAAGCTATAAAAGACAGGTTGCAGGGAATTATCTTGCAGTGAATAACTATGAGATTAATAAACGGCTTCCCGAAGATGAATTTTTTATTACCAGGAAAGTTGATGGCGAGATGCAGGTTGTTTTTTTTGACGGGGAGAATGTTATTATCATTAATGGACATGGAAAAGCAAGAGCTTCCCTCCCGTGCCTGATTGAACTCGAATCTGCATTAAAAGAAGCGGGCCTTTCCTCCTGTATCCTGGCTGGTGAACTACATGACAGGGAAGATGAGTCCAGGAAACGTATTTATGACCTGTTAAGTGCCCTGGTTTCGGAAAAAGGAATAAACGATATTTGCCTGTCTGTTTTCGATATTATTGAAATTGATGGAAAGCAGCAGCATTTTAAGAACTATGGGGAAAAACATCAAAAAATAAAGGAAATAATCGGTAAAAGGAACAATGTTTTTCCGGTTGAATTATTTCAAGCTGCAAACAAGCAGCAGCTGCAGGAGCGTTTCAAGGAAAAGATAGACCAGGGGGCAGAAGGGCTTGTCGTGCACTGCAATTATCCCAGGATATTTAAAATAAAACCCAAACATACAATTGATGCTGTTGTTGTCGGTTATTCGGAAAGTGAAGAAAAGGGGAGTATCAGGACTTTGCTTGTTGCCCTTATACGGGAAGAAAACAAGTACCAGATAATCGGAAAGGTCTCCAATGGATTGACCGATCAACAAAAGATGGATTTATTTATCGCACTTTCAAAAAAACATGTACCATCATCCTATACAGAGACTGATTCCAACAAAGTCGCATTCCATATGATTGAACCGGGACTGGTTGTGGAAATGGGGTTCAATGATATTTTAACGGAGAGTTTTTCAAAAGCAATAAGTAATCCCGTTCTGGTTTACACAAAGGATAGCTATTTCCTGGACTCGGTTTTAACAGGAATAAGACCCCTGTTCCCGGTATTTGAACGCTTCCGGGAAGACAAAAAGGCAGATGCTCATGATGTGAGGTTTTCACAAATCACCGATCTTTTCTATATTGAATCGAAAACAAAACAACTCTCCCCGGAAGTACTCCCTAAAAGTGAAATTTTAAGCCGTGAGGTCTATACAAAAGAAGCGAAAAACAAAATCATGGCGCAGAAATTTGTTGTTTTTAAAACAAATAAAGAGGATAAGGACGAAAGATATCCTGCATATGTGTTTTTTTACACAAACTTCAGTTCCGGCCGGAAAGATCCTTTAAACCGGGAAGTGCGGGTTTCCAATGATAAAGATCAAATTTTCGATATCATGGAAAAATATAAAGCAGAAAATATAAAAAAAGGATGGGAGAAAGTTCCGGGAAAAAACTGATTGCCGGTATTCCCTTTTCCTAGACATTTTCCTTTTTTTCGATTTTTTCCTTAATGAATGCAATAAACTCATCTACAGGAAGACCGTTCTTTTGCTCTCCCTTTCTGGTCCTTACGGAAACATGACCTGCGGATTCTTCTTTTTCACCAAGAATGAGCATATACGGGATCTTCTGGTTCTGGGCATTCCGTATCTTTGCATTCATACGGTCATTTCCCACATCGGCAACTACTCTTATATCTGCTTCCTTAAGTATATTTTCCACCTTTACTGCATAATCATAAAAAGCAGGGGCCACGGGAATGACTGCTGCCTGAACCGGGGAAATCCAGACCGGGAAAGCACCTGCATAATGTTCCACCAGGACGCCGAAAAAGCGTTCAATTGAACCCAGAAGGGCCCTGTGTACCATATAGGGACGCTTTTCCGTGTTGTCCTGGTCAATAAACGTCATATCAAACCGTTCGGGAAGGTTAAAATCAAACTGGATCGTGGTCATCTGCCATTCCCTGCCCAGGGCATCCTTTATTTTAAGATCGATCTTGGGTCCGTAGAATGCACCACCGCCTTCATCAATATCATAGGCCAAACCCTGTGTATCAATCGCTTTTTTTAAAGAAGCCCTGGCCTTTTCCCATTGTTCATCGTCACCAACGCTTTTTTCCGGTTTTGTGGCAAGGTATGCTTTTATCTCCGTAAATCCGAAGGCTTTCCACATATTCAGGGAAAACCGTAAAACCTCAAGAATTTCACCCTCGATCTGGGCAGGAGTACAGATGATATGTGCATCATCCTGGGTAAACCCTCTTACACGAAGAAGTCCGTGAAGTACGCCGGAGCGTTCATACCGGTACACGGTACCCAGTTCCGCCCAGCGCAGGGGAAGGTCCCGGTAAGACCGCATCCGGGTTTTGTACATAAGGATATGAAAAGGACAGTTCATCGGCTTTATATAATAATCCTGCTCATCAATACTCATGGGTGAATACATATTTTCCGAATAAAAATCAAGGTGGCCGGAAGTCTGCCAGAGCCATGATTTCCCGATATGCGGGGAATAGAGGTATTCGTAACCGCACCGGAAGTGTTCCCTGCGCCAGAAATCCTCCACTATTGTACGGATACGTGCACCCTTTGGGTGCCAGTAAATAAGCCCGGCACCGGCTTCTTCATGTGTGGAAAAAAGGTCCAGATCGCGTCCAAGTCTCCTGTGATCACGCTTTTCCACTTCCTTTAACCACTCCAGGTGGCTTCTTAACTCCTTTGGGGTCTCCCAGGCGGTTCCATAAATACGCTGGAGCATAGGATTTTTTTCATCCCCACGCCAGTAAGCCCCGGCAATGGTAAGAAGTTTGAATGCACAGGGATTCAGATCCTTTGTATTTTCTGCATGAGGGCCCCTGCATAAATCCGTAAAGGTATTTTGTGTATAAACCGATATTTCTTCATCCTCCGGCAGTCCCTGAATAAGCTCAATCTTGAAAGGTTGGTCCTTGAATAGATCCAGCGCTTCTTTTTTATTGATTACTTTCCTTATAAATGCATGGTTCCCGGATATAATGGTTTTCATGATCTGTTCGATCTTTTCAAGGTCTTCCGGGGTGATTGACCTGGGAAGATCAAAGTCATAATAAAATCCATGTTCAATAGCAGGACCAATTGCAAACTTTGTAGAAGGAAACATCTGGAGTACGGCCTCTGCCATAACATGGGAAAAGGAATGTCTTAATCGTAATAATTTTTCTTCTTTATCTGCCATTTTTTATTCTTCTTTCAAGGAATTAGAAATTACCTATGAATAATATAAAAACCTGCTTTCTTTTAAAGCAAGAAAGGTAGTGTTTAGTTCCTTACATCATTCATCATCAATATATGTTAATATAGCTGATATGCTTTCACCGGTCAAGAATAAAAAATCATAACCCAACCCGGCACACAACACCGGCTGGCTTTTTAACAATTACTTTCAGGATCTTTATACATTTCATCGATTTTTTCTGCCAGTTTCTCTGCAAGGCATTCAATTTCCGTTTTTTTGCAATCAGATCTACCCATTCCCGGGGGGCTGATTGTGAACCTGATACCCTCTCATCCCGGTCACTGGATTTGCCTTTAACATAACCTGGGTGTAAATTCCACCGGTACACCCAGTGCATCATCGACACAAAGACCGAACAACACGGCTTTCACCTTGTTTTCTTTCATCTTTACTTTGTCTCCATTACTTTTTTAAAAAATAAAAGCATTTTTTTACTACGTTTTTTCTGTAAAACAGTCATTTGAGTGGGAAAAAAGTGGAATATCATTTCCTGTTCCTGCCCGTATTTGCAGTAAATAACTTAGGTAATGAATTGCATAATTCTGAGCTTCTACGATACAATCAATAAGTCTAATATTATAATGTGCAATCTTTTTTACCAGATCATTCATGGTAATGTGTTTCAGGAACCTGTCCATTCTTATACGGATAGCATAGAAATAGTCTGAAATATTTATAAATGGCCTATGGCCTGATTGGTTCCCTCCAATTATTTTTATATAATCAGTGGGATCGATTCTGCACTTCTTCCTTGCCTCCATAAAGTAGTCCGGGAAACCGGCTTGCTCCAAAATCCATTTATCGATAAATGTTAATATTTTAAGAATATATTGATTTTCAGATATGTGATTGAATTTATCGCCCCGGCCCGTTTTTTTCATATTCCGGATAAGATCCTCGATATCCCAGAGTAAAAAATTAAAGTGATGAAGCAATTCTTCATTAGATCGATAAATATCGCCATTTCTCCCCGGCAGTGCAGGTTTTTTATATGGGCTGGGTTTCCCCCGGTTGCAAAAGCTGTTACTCATTCCAAGATAAGTATCATATTCCTGTCTTTTTAAAGGATCTACAAGAGTATTATATGCATTCAATAGTAATACAAAATGTGCCTGCGATGCAGGGGAATTATTGTTTTTATCGGGATGATGTACCATAGCAAGCTTCCGAAAAGCAGATTTAATCTCTTCTATTGATGAGTTTTTCGTTATTTCCAGTATCTCGTAAAAACTTGAATTAAAAACCATAGAGACTCTCTATAACCTGTTCATAATATTTTCTTAGAGCCATTCGGGTTATTTTTTATTTCATTCACCCTTTCTGGCTCTTATAAAACAGAAACAAACTGGTTGTTTCATAACATCTCCTTTTTAAAAAATATTTATTTTAAATCTTAACTGATTATTGAATTTAATGCAAATCCTTATCAGAAACCGGGTTATTGAGAATATACTCATTACGAATTCCGGGTAAATACAAATAAATTTATACAAAGGCTGTTGAGGATTTCTGTACAATATGTTATGAATATACAAGTATGAGTGATTCGTATCGATTTATCTATAAATAGAAATCCGGTTTTTCGAAAGGAGTAAAAATGAAGGTAACAATCAGAAACCATACCAACCCGGATGCACTTATCATCGATCTGGATGGAGATTTTGATTTATATTCCTCATATAAAGTAAAGGAAGATATAGAAAAACTCATAGAACAGGGGAATCATACCATTTTATTCAATATGGAAAAAGTGAAATATCTCGATAGTACAGGAATCGGGGTTCTTATAAGAGTATTACTTCTTCTAAAACCAAAGAATGGGATAATGAGGCTTTTTAAAGTACACGAAGCCCCGATGAAGGTTCTTAAACTTACAATGCTTACCCAAATGCTTGGTGTGTATGATACAGAAGAGACTGCACTGGCGAGTATTAATAAACAATAAAAGCATTACTACTTTACAATTACTGGAAAAATAAAATAATACTTAACTTTTTGTTCAATGCATGTTATACTATAATAATGATAAATTAAATTACTAAAAGGAAGTTAAAAAAATGGAAAAAGGCGAGCAACCGGCAATGACGATCTGTGATCAGGATCCGTCAATAACAATTATCGAAACAGTAGAAGATCTGGACCTCTACTCATCTGTTAAGTTAAAAGAATATTTCAACAGCTTAAGAGAAGCCGGCTGGTCCAGGTTTATTGTGGATTTAACAAAAACCAGGTACCTGGATTCGAGCGGCCTGGGAGCACTTATCCATATACATTCAAGTATAAAGAAAGATGAAAATACTATTATCCGTTTTGCCAATATTTCTCCTTCCATTTTTCAGGTAATCAAGCTTACTCATCTGGAAAATATGTTTCAGATTACCCCGGATGTCGAAACAGCAGTGGCAGAGATAAAAGAAATTGCACCGGAAAGTAAAGCACTTCCTTCCTATTCAATAACCGATATTGTTGCACAGGTTACCGATATAATGGCCCCGGAAAAGAAAAAAACCGGACATGAAAATAAAGGTCCGGTTATAAGGCAGATAGAGATTGATGATGATCATGAATTATTTGACAAGACAGGACTGGAATATAAGCGTTTTTTCTTAAGTGTTGATAAAATACGAAGGGCAAGCTCATTCCTTGCATGCACAATGCCTGTTTATTTTGATGAGATTAACGGGCTTGAGTACCAGGCATATGAACTCCTTAAGAATGCGGTAAAACACGGAAATAAAGGGAAAATGTGGAAACCGATAAAAGTATGGTATTCCACCTGCACAAATTATGCCCATCTTATAATAGAAGACACCGGTAAAGGATTCCAGAAGATTGAAGAATGGAATGAGTTCTACCGCCAGCGAATGCTCTGTTATCACCACAGGGACTATAAAAGGTTATTGCATTTCCTTGCATTTACTATGGATGTATGTGATAAACATGATAATGGAACCGCATTATTCTCGGCAATCGAATACTGGAATAAAGGGATCGTATTCAATGAACAAAGAAATGCAATTGCTGTAAAGAGAATGTTCAGATAGGAATGTACCTGTTTTGTATTTCCACCTTTACTGTCTTGTATTAATCTCATTTTAGGATTAAGGTAATAAAGTGCCCGGACAAGAGTATAAGAATGTACATTATGCATACAGGGATTCCAATGGCAATCTTTATCCTCCATTCCCTGTCGATCCGGTGAAACTCACCGGATATACACAGAGTATTGTTTGCAGGGAAATAGATGGAATACCATGCAGAAAATACACCGATTTCTATGCTGTCGGTGTATATGGTGGGATTGCAACCGCCTATTCTGTTGGATGCAATTTCCGCTGTATTTTCTGCTGGGTGGACTGGAGCAGGGACTGGCCGGAAAAGTACGGACACTTCTATTCTCCCCGCAATGTCTATACAAAATTACGCCAAATCATGAAATCAAAAGGATTACGAAAGGCACGGATTAGTGGGGCAGAATCAACCATCTGTCCTCACCACCTCTGTGAAGTCTTAAAGCTCGTTCACAAGGATGCGGATGATTTTGATCTTTTTGTTATAGAAACGAATGGCATTGTCATTTCGCAGGAAAAAACCCTTGCATCCAGGCTTGAAGAATTTGCTTCGAAAAAAAATACTCAAACAGTAGGCCATGTCCGGTTATCCATCCGGGGGGGGCTCCCGGATGCCTATACGGCAAAAACCGGGTGTATCCCGGAATCGGTAGACCTTCCTTTTATTGCGGCAGAACGGCTCTGGAAAGCCGGGGTTTCATTTCATGTAGCTGTTGTCGTCGATCAAAGGTTTACTTCAACAGATGAAAAAAAGATAATTTATGACCGGCTTTATAAAATCAATCCTTCTATCCGGTACTCTGTGGAAGAGGAATACCTTGATCCGTATCCCCATGCACTGGTCCGGTTACGGGCAGCAGGAAGGGTTGATGTGACTGGAAAATCAATAAATAAAAAAGAACAGACAGTACTGCTGAAAAGACCCCCATTGTAATGGGAAAAGGGATAGCTGATTCCCCGCGCCGGGTTTCATTCATTTAAGTATTTATAAAATATCTTATAATATCCTTTTGTTGCTTTAGTAATATAATTTTTATCAATTCCATCATTTTTCAATATTGGTTTTATATTATAACCTTCTTTTAATATTGCAAATTTATATAACCTTCCCGTTATGGCCATTTGAGGACAGTTGTAAACACATCTATTTTTTTAGTATTACCGGTTTTGCTGTAATATAAAATCAAGATATTTCCCATAATAATATCCTTTACAAATATCGAAATTTCAGATACGCAGACACCAGGGCTTGCCTGACCCGAAAGGTTTGTACAAGATTTACCAACTATATTATTTAAATGTTATTGGCAAATAAAAATCTATTTCTGAATCGGGATCATTACCGCCTTTAAACCTCTCATCATAATACTGGATAGACATGGGAAAAGCAAGTTTATAATTTGATTCGTTCAACCATTTATCCATTTCCTTATTAATTCCTTCATATCCACCATTTGCCAGTCTATGCGTGAAAACAGCATATGTACAGGCAGGAATAATTTTTGCGAATGTCTCTAAAGGTAAATCTTCAAATTTATCTACTTCAATGCCAACCATGATATGATATTTTTCCGAATTCATTTCAAGGTCAGGATAAATATGAATTTCGTATCCCGCATCCTGGTTTACATGTTTAATATTTTTCTCATTTTTCATAAAGATTTGCCAGAGTTCATGTATATTCCCTCCATAAGAAACACAGCCTGCGATTTTTAATTCATCTTTCTTAATTATTTCAGGTTCCATAATAAACTCCTTTTATAATGAATTATTATATTCTTTCTTTTTTCCATGCTTCTTGAATAATTGGATTTTTAGCGAAGAATTCTTCGCGTATTTCCTTTCTTATATTGTTTAAAGGACATGCAAAATTAATACAATATGAACAATAATATTTTTTTAATGAAATTGATGCAAGAACAATGAAAGCGATATATATAATTAATAAAATATAACTGATTGTTGTTGAATTTAAAATGAAAAATGGTAATGGATAACCAAAAATTATTAATATTCCGGCAAAAAAAATAATTTTTTCCATTCCGGACATGGGGCCGGGCCGGTATTTCCATAATTTCGGCGAACCATAATTTGCCCAGCATTTTAACGATTTTAAATCGGGTTCGGCATAATGTGGGCAATGCGAACACATCACTCTAATTTCTATAAATCCAAAAAACAATATAAACATTACAACCCAGGCAACAACATATAGTGGATTGAAAATAATTATTTCATATCCTGCAATAAAAACTGCCGGTAAAAAAAATAAAATAAACCTTATAAGTTGTTTGATATTAAAATGACAATTCAATTCTCTTTGTACAGAGCAATCTTCACACTTTCTATTCCGGCAAGTACTTAAAGGCTGTCCCGGATTTAAGAACATTTTACTCATTAACAATAATCTCCTTAAAAATATATTGCATGTACTATTTTTTTATTCCTACTATTATAACTCCACAACCTAATACTTTTTTGTTATTTAGTGGAAATGGAATAATAAAAAATAAAGACCATAATGAATAAATACAAAAAAATATTCCTGATATTGAGATGAAAGTTAATATGAGAAATAATATTATATTTTTTGTCCTGATCCAGGTATTATACCCGGGCTTTTCATTTTCCATGATTACCTCCTGCAATTCTTTTTTCAATACGATTTACTAAAAATGTAATCCATCTACTTGGTTCATTCTTCTGTCCAAAATCAAAATTGGAAAAATACCTGACAATTGATTCAGCATAAAACATTCCATCCCCGGATTTCTGACGAACATGATCCATCATACTCTTGAAACTTTTATTCTTTCTGGCATAAGGAAAAAATGAGAGTACATCAAGGACCCGTAAAATACCATATGTCACTGCCGGATATTTTAATTTTGTAAAATTAGTTCCTATACCAAAGCCATAAGGTCTCCACTTTTCATCCCGTTTTTCCCAATGGGTCAATAATAAATCAATAGCACCATTTAATTTTGGATTATTTCGATATTCTTTGAACTGACTGAGTAACATTAAGATGTTTTGGTTGTCCATTGGACAAGATTCACTGTCTTGAAGTCGCTGACCAACGGAGCGTTGTTTTGCACAATGCCAGCCACCGTCCAGCCTTTGTGTTTTAAAAATTAATTGAATAAATTTTTGAATTTTTTGTTCATCGTAATAATCCATTTTTATGAGTGAAGTTAAAAGAATTGTTGGAATACAGAAAAAACTGGGTTTCATCTCCTTCATTGTAATAAATGTTCCATCTGATGACTGGAGATTGTATATTTCTTTTGCTTCCTTTTCAATATGAATATCCTTGACTGTTAATCCAATATCTGCAAGAAAAAAGAGATTCCAATATATATCGCCTTTATAAGAAAGATTACCTGTCTTTAATGCCGTAAGTCCTTGAGTATCTTTTAGTTTCTTTACAATATTTTTTATAGAAATATCAGATAAAACCTGTTTTACATCCGGCTTTTTATCCAATAATTGCAATTCAACTGCATATTTAAGCCATATTGGTCCTCCCAATAACCAATTCGTTATTTTTTTATTCATGCTGATAAATCCTTTACAAATTCACTATGCTTATAAACTAACGGGGATGAAGTATATACATACTTTAAGAACTTTTTCTTCCGGGCTGAATAAATTCTCAAAATGCATTCGAAGTTGAGCCATGACAATTAATTATAATTATATATTACATCCCTGATATATTTTGATTTTTTACCTTCCATATATTCATTTATTAATTTTTTGGTATAAGGTTCTATAGGAAGATTTTTTATTTCCTCTAAATCCACCCATATGTATTCTTGATGTTCATGGTTTAGTATTACCCGGCTTTCATCTGTCCTGCATATAAAATCAATAAAAATAAAATGTTTTTTTTCATAAAAATTATCACTGTAAACACATTGTTGTAATCCCAGCAATTGTATTTCATAAATATCCAGGTTTGTTTCTTCCTTTATTTCTCTTCGAAGAGCATCCTCCATATCTTCTCCAGGTTCTATATGCCCACCTGGAATTACATAGTAATTACTCCATTTATTTGATTTTAACAGTAATACTTTATTTTCTTTATTTACTATTAATGCGCCTACTGTTGGTTCGGGATACATAAAATGAATTTCCTTTCAAAGATATTATATCAAAAACCTGCCATATTTAGAATCCCCTTTTTTTTAAATCTTCTACTATCTCGATATATTTCTCTCGTATATCAACTCCTGAATAATTAAAACGATAAAGATCTATAACACCGGCATGAGATATTCCAGCAAATTTCTTCCCGGTAATTTCTCCTTTATAATTTCCCCATTTTCCCGAATCCACTGTACAAAGACCATCATTATCCCCTTCAACTAATTTTATTATAAAGTGTGTTAAAATAAATAATGGATCACTAAACGTGTTTTTCATTTTAGCTGAATAATTTTGATAGTAGATATCAGATTTATCTGGATATTTTTTATTTAATTCCTTGCACATTATTGATGATAATTGCCGGCTCCCATTAAAAAAATCAGGATTTTTATCACCCAGAATCTTGAAATATATATTTATAAAAAAAGAGATATTCTTATAAATAAATTCTGGCCATTTATAGAAAAAATCAATTGTTTTTGATCCATGATGGGGGGTGGAAATTGTGGTTAAGGATACAATATATTTATCCATTCCCAATTCATTAATCAAATATCGGGCTTCTAATCCGCCTTTTGAGTGTGCAATAAGATTAACTTTTGTTATACCTGTCTGAGATATTGCTTTTTTAATACTATTTTTTATTATTTTTGCATTGGCGGCTTATAGCCGGGACTGATAAATGTGGGCGAAGCCCCAACGAGTGAAATGGTACAGCATTTACGTAAGTAATATCAGATGCTGTTGCATTTTTTCCGTAATAATAGTCTTTTTAAGTGTACGAGTGTATTTTCTAAAATTCCTAATTTCTGGTTTTTATGGAGGAAATGATACAGCTGGTTAATATATTCAGGTTTAACACATTCAAACAAATTTGGAACATTGTTGCTAAGCAAATAATCCCTGGTTATATCTGATTCATCTACATCAAGTAGCCATAACAATGAAGCAATGACAACTCCTGTTCTATCTTTTCCCTGCCCGCAATGAATTACAACAGGGTAAATATTTGGATCGAGTAACAAATTAATAATTTGATGAATAATATCGATATTTTCTGTTATAAATTCGGCTGTATTTTTTAATTTGTATTGGTAAAAAACTGACCAGCGACAATTATTCTTTCCACTCGACGACAATTATAATTCCCGCCCGTTAGCGGTAACCTTTTTTACCCCAGGGTAATGATAAGGAATACCATGACAAAAAGGGCGATTGTTTCTACAAGACCGACTGCCAGAAGATAATTACCAAACCCTTTTCCGGTTTCTGCCAGTGCGTCAGATGCGTTTGCACCGACTTTGCCCTGGAAAAATGCAGAAAATCCGATTGCCATGCCACCAAATACCCCGCTTCCCAATTTACCAAGGGGATCGATAGATGCACCTTTAATGGCATTCATAAGAAGAAACCCGTAAATAGTCTGTGTTAATGGTGCGCTTATAAAAGCGATAAGTAAAAACGGTGCATTTTTATTCTGTACAAAACATTTTTTCCATGCTCCGACCGCAGCCATTCCGGCAACTCCCACGCCAAAGGCAGAGCCCACGGCGGAAAAAGAAAGTGCGGCTCCAAAAGCCAATTGACCAATATCTAACATTTTATCTCCCTTTCTGATATAAAGAGTACTTCTTAAAAAAAGATTAAGAAAACGGTTTATATTTTGTTCCGGACCACTGTAATTCCACATGCCCGGAAAATTCAAGCATTTTTAATCTTACCCCGTGTACCATTACGGACATTCCCGCCATTACCATATTAAGCATATGGCCGAATACAAGGATTAAAACAGAACCGATTATGGAAATCGAATCAAATCCGACTCCTGCCGCCATTCCATTAAAAGCCCCCGCTACCCTTACTGTTGCAAGGCCCACGGCAAAAAGCCGGACATAGGAAATAATATCTGAAAAACATGAAATGGAATTCAGGGCAATAGGAATGATATTTTTTACACTGGAAAAAAGTCCTTTAAAAAAATTGCCATCCTGCTCAACAAAAATAAAATTGATGCCGAACCCAATCCCGATTAACCAGAGTGTTACTTCGGGCATCGGCTTTTTAAAAACAACTGTCTGGATAAGAAAATACAACCCCCAGAGTAACAGTATTTTTCCCGGATCGGCAAAGGCTTTTAAGAGGGGTAAATGTTTTATGAAATGGAGTATATGCGCAATGGTAAGATGAATAACAGCAATAGTAAAGCATAAATACATATAAGATTGCTGAACCTGGGATTCCAGTCCGGGGGCCGGGAAACTTGCAATAGAATCTATAATCATCCAGGAAAAAAAAGGCAGCCTGGTGATTTGTTCGATTCCAAACCATGTCCCTGTCATGGCGCCCCATATAACTGTAGCAATTCCCATAACAGTAAAGAGTATAAACGGGGCAGCCGGGGCTTTTTTAAGATTTATCCGTGCTATTATGGTAAATAACAAAATACAGAGTCCGTATCCTGCATCGCCGATAATCATGGCAAAAAATAAACTGAAAAATAAAAGAAACCAGAAACTGATATCAGTCTCATGATAACCCGGGATTGTACCAAACAAATCGAATACCGGATCGATAATACTTATCCACCTGGGATTCTTAAGTAGTGTTGGGACATGGTCGTCTTTCCCCGGGGTATCAAGGATAAGCCCCCATCCGTATTTTTTCGCTTTTTTCTTCAGATTTTCCACAGAATGGACCGGAACAAACCCTGTAAGATACGCAACCTGTTCACTGGTTGCCATACCCGTACGGATCTGTTCAAACTCTATTTCCCTGTCAAGTTTCGTTATTTCATCCTGAATCATCTGACGTCCGGAAACAAGAGATGCAAGCTTTTTTCCCAGTTCCTGACACTCATTCTCTTTTTCATTTATCATAACCTCTATTTCTTTAAGGTTGTTTGCCGGTAAAGAAAGTTCGTTATATGAAAAGGGGAGCTTTATGGGATCACCAATAATAATGAGTTTTGCTTCGCCCTTTGCTTTTTCCAGGACAGTGTATTCCATTTCTTCAGGAATTTTTTCAATATCCTTATACTGTAATACACAGAAGTGAAGATCCACCCCCTTTTTTCTTAATTCCCATACGGTATCCGGCTTAAAATCCCCCCAGGGGAGGAGGGTTTCGTATTCCTGTTTAAGCTTGTTCAGGTTTTCATTACTACTCATTTGCTGCTCATGCAGGGTATATATGTCCCGGGCAAAGCTTGCTGCATCTTTTTTTGCAACATTACCCTGTTCTTTCACCTGTTTTTCCGGAATGAGTTTCATTGCCTTTTCAAAATACAACTTTTTTTCAAGGAGTACTCCAAGTTCTTCACTTTCTGCACTAAAGGGATTGATATGGACAACACCCAGTTTTCTTAATTGCATAAGTGTTTCTTTTTTATGCGATTCAAGGGTAAAGATGGCGGCTTTTTTCATCTGAACAATCATCTTTTATTCCTGCTTTGCCTTGATTTTGTTCTTTGCCAGTTTTCCCCGTACAACAGTGTTTGTCTGCTGATCCCCCAGGTATATTTTAATAATCCGGATGTTCTCACTCGCTTCAGGGATTTTTACTTTCTCAAACAGGTTCACCCTCTGGTTTGTTATACGTAATTCCTCGGAAAGTAAGGAAAGCTGTTTATGGATTATATTCAATTCTGCCCGTAAGGTGATAAGTTTCTGCAATTCTTCCAGGGCCCTGTCCACCCAGTGGGGATAGGTAAAAAGACTGTACTCCTTTGCATCGATTCTTACCCCGGTAAAAACCGGGATATCGATTCCTGCAATATTCCCGATTTCTTTATCAATAGCGACGATAGAAATTAAAGAAGTAAGCTTAAAATCCTGGCCTAAAAGCTGAACCCAGGTAAAGAGTTTATTTTCATTTTCTTTGTATGCCCGGTTCAATTCATCTTCCTTTATCCTGATTTTACGAATTTCCGTCTGGAGCTGTATTTTCTTTAATAGAAGGGTCGGAAGATACCGTTTATACCGGGCGAGTGCTTCCTTCTGTTTTTTTAATTCATTTTTCGTATACTTTATCCTGGCCATTACTCCTCTTCGCCCTTCTTTCCTTTTGGCCAGAATTTTGTAATAAGTTCCGTGCGGAGACCGGTCTCTTCCGGGGTAAAACACCCTGCAAGGATTTCCCATCCAAGATCCAGTGCTTTTTCCAGGGGAATATTTACCGAGAGTGCCATGAGTTTCAATTCAAACAATTCACCAAACTTAAGGAGTTTGTTGTCCCATTCAGACATCCGGAAACCCATGGCCTTTTTTTCCAGTGTTTCTTTGTACAGGGCATAGAGTTTAATCATCCCGTCCATTAAAGCCCGGTGATCCTCCCTGGTATTTTTATTCACCAGCTGTTTCAGCCGGGAAAGAGACCCGAATGGTTCGATCCTGCTGTTCCTTAGATAGAATTGTCCTTCTGTAATATATCCGGTGTTATCCGGTATTGGATGTGTTACATCATCCCCGGGCATCGTGGTCACTGCAAGAATGGTAATTGAACCGCTTCCTTCAAAATCGACTGCTTTTTCATACCGTGCTGCCAGCTGGCTGTAAAGATCACCCGGATAACCACGGTTGGATGGAACCTGTTCCATGGTAATTGCTATTTCTTTCAGTGCATCGGCAAAGTTTGTCATATCCGTAAGAAGGACAAGAACGCGTTTGTCTTTTAAGGCAAACTTCTCTGCAACTGCAAGCGAAATATCCGGGACCAAAAGGGCTTCGACAACAGGGTCTGCTGCTGTATGAACAAAGAAGATAGTCCTGGAAAGTGCACCCCCCTCTTCGAGGGTGTCCCGGAAATAGAGGTAATCATCGTATTTCAGCCCGATTCCGCCAAGAATAATAAGATCTACCTCTGCCTGGAGAGCGATCCTGGCTAAAAGCTCGTTATACGGTTCTCCTGATACGGAAAAAACGGGAAGTTTCTGGGATTCCACCAGGGAGTTGAATACATCGATCATGGGGATGCCTGTCCGGATCATATTACGCGGTACAATACGTTTTGCAGGATTCACCGAGGGACCGCCGATTTCAATAAGATTTTCCATTAATTCCGGGCCATTGTCCCTCGGTTTCCCGCTTCCGGTAAAGATTCTGCCCATAAGATCATCAGAAAAACAGATCATCATGGGGTGTCCGAGAAATCTCACCTGATCGTTTGTGGAAATTCCCCGGGTGCCTTCATACACCTGAAGAGCGACCAGCTCATTATCCAGCCGGATAACTTCTGCAAGGGACTTGCCATGATCGGTGTTCACTTCTGCGAGTTCACCGTATTTAACCCCCTCTGCTTTTACAATAATCACATTCCCGGCAATACGCTCGATTTTGTTATATATCTTTCTCATACTGATTTTACCTTACCCAGCAATATTCTGGTAATCCATACTAAAATATCCTGAAAATCTATTTGTACCCTTTCTGTATTCTGGATTAAAACCCCGAATACGGGTATTCTAAAATCCTTTTTGCCTGGTTTATTTTATTTATTAACAATCGCTCCCTTCTATAATAGTTTAATGGTCTGCAAAACTATTCAAAGGTTTTATCGAAAATTACCTGTAAATCTCTTTCACTTTCAACCTGCCTGGATGCAATCATCGCATTTAATTCATTTTCAATGTTTTTAAAACTATCCGATTCCCATTCAGCACCGTTCCAGTCAAGGAATTTTTGTCTTAGCTGATTAAAGTATGTACGTGCATCTGTTTTGTCCTTAATCGTGAAGCGTGCAACCAGGATTCTTAGAAGCACATCAAAAACATATCGCTGCCGGGTTGCGCTTGTAGATGCATCCACCGGATCAAATGCATTCTGCTGAAGATACACATAATCCAGGAATTCACTTTTAAGATATATACTATAATCTTCCAGGCTTGTGCCCTCTTCCCCGACAACTTTCATCATCTGGTCTATTTCATTGCCGCGGAAAAGAAATTGGCGTGCATATGTCGTCTTTTTCGCACCTACCGCCCCGGGATATTTACTCCAGCTGTCAAGGGGATGAATTGCCGGGTATCTCCGGGCATCGGACCGCTCACGGGAAAGTCCGTGAAAGGCACCGACAACTTTCAGGGTTCCCTGGGTAACAGGTTCTTCGAAATTGCCCCCCGCCGGACTTACGGTACCACCGATGGTAACAGATCCTAAACCCCCGTTCTTGAATTGCACCATCCCTGCCCGTTCATAGAAATTTGCTATTACAGACTCAAGATATGCCGGGAAGGCTTCTTCTCCCGGGATTTCCTCTAGCCGGCCGGACATTTCCCTCATCGCCTGGGCCCACCGGGAAGTGGAATCTGCAAGAAGCAGAACATTAAGCTCCATCTGCCTGTAATATTCTGCCATAGTAACCGCGGTATAAACGGACGCTTCCCTTGCTGCTACAGGCATGGAACTTGTATTGCAGACAATAATAGTCCTTTCCATAAGGGTTTTTCCGGTTCTCGGATCGATGAGTTCGGGAAATTCCCTTAAGGTTTCTACAACCTCGCCGGCGCGTTCACCACACGCGGCAATAATTACGATATCGACCTCTGCATACCGGCTGGTAATTTGTTGAAGTACGGTCTTGCCGGCACCGAAAGGTCCGGGGATACAGTATGTTCCACCCCGGGCCACGGGGACAAGGGTGTCGATGATCCGTACTTTGGTTGAAAGATGTTCTGTTGGTTTAAGACGCTTTTCGTATATATCAATCGGACGTTTTACCGGCCATTCAAATACCATACAGACAGGATATATTTTCCCATTTTCATCTTCCAGCTCGGTAATCGTGTCCTTGCTTGAGTAATTCCCTGCATCTGCGATTGATTTTACTTTGAAGTTCCCATAAAAATTAAAGGGAACCATTATCTTATGGGTAAAAATACACTCCGGAACCGTCCCGAGTGTATCACCCCGCTCAACAGTATCTCCCTCTTTGACAAGGGGGGTAAAATCCCACCGGAGGGTTTCGGGTAATGGCGTAAGATACACCCCTCTTTCTAAAAAGAATCCGCATTGCCGGGCTACTTCGGGAAGCGGGTTCTGGAGGCCGTCGAATATCTGGCCAATCAAGCCAGGTCCCAGTTCCACGGCAAGGAGTTCATTGGTAAAATCAACATTATCCCCAATCCCGATACCCCTGCTCATCTCGAATACCTGCATTTCGGCCAGGTTTCCCCTTATACGGATTACTTCCGATTTCAACCGTTTCTTTCCCAGGATAACATAGCCCACTTCGTTCATTTTTACATTTCCCTGGTATTCCACAATAAGCATATTGCCATTTACTCCGACAATTTTCCCGTTAGCATTAGTCATCTTTACTCTCCAGTGATACCAATGTATTCTCAAAATATTCCATAATCGTTTTATACATCTCCCTGCCCCTGTCTTCATTTGTTTGTGCCTTTTGTATAAGAATCTCCAGTTTTAATTTATAAACGATTAACTTCTCAAGATCAAAATAATGACCGATTTCCAGGTTGTCCAGGTACATCCACCGCGCCTTGCTCAGTATTTTTTCCGCGGCAAGGGGTGATTCATTCTGAAAAGCACTTCTCGCTACAAGGACAGGCTCGAGTTGTCCCTTTCCTTCCTGAAGATACTCACCGGGATCGATGCCTTTCTTCTTTGCACGGAGAAGGACCAGCTCATTCCGTAATGATCTTTCCCACGCATAAAAATTATCAACAAGGGGGTATTGTCCGGCAGATTGATCCGCCGGTATGAGTGAGATTTCCTCGAGGAGAGAAAAATCCCTTTTTGTGCATTCTCTTTTACAGGTTAAAAGAAATTCATCCATTGGAAAAGGGGGATCAGATTCAAAATCCAGAAATGGCAGAGATGCTCCTGTATAATAATACTGACTCAAACCTCACTCCTGTTTTTTATCACTTCCTCTATACAACTGGCAAGACGGGGATTAAGATACTGATAGAGTGCTTCTGCAATACCATTATCGGTAACATCATAAAAAGCAGAGCTATCCTTTTCAGAGATATGGAAACCGGCATCTATCCCTTTAGCGGCAGCTATGGTAACACCCTTTTTTAATGTATCTGCAAATTGAGTGGAAAAAAATTCTTCCAGCGAAGAAAGATCATCTTCCGACAGAAGAACCGAAAGATCGGAAACACCCTTTTCTATCCATGAATTTATTACCTTTACCAGCACTTCTTTCAGTATATCCCTGGAAAATGTCTTTTTTATTTCCTTTTTCACCAGGGCATTAAAAATTGCAATGATATTCAGACGTAATGATAAAATCAAATCCCGCCCGGCCTGCATCACTGCCTGTTTTCCGGTAATTTCAAACTTTCCTGCTTCGGTTTTTGCATTTTCAATAATCTTTTCCGCCTTTTTATGCGCGTCTTCTATAATTTTTTCCGCTTTTTTCCTTGCTTCATCCTCTATCTGGTCTGCTTTTTTCTCTGCTTTATCAATCCCTTCGTTTTTAATCTTATCTATTAGCTCCTGTATCTGGACTTCCATTATTTCCTCGTTTCCAAAAAAAGGATAATGCACTTTATGCAGTTATTAAGATTTTAATTAAGAGGGAAAAAATAATCAATAGCATAAGCTTTAAAAAAAAGCTATAATCAGGTTATTGCAGAATAAGGATGAATGAGGTAAAATTCAGTTAAAGCAATCTTATTTTAGCAACAATTGTATTGAACCCGATTGTAGTTTTTATAGGGTGCAGATTGAATAAGGTAATGATTTTAGAATCTGACATACAATGATATAAGGAGAAGAGAAATGAAAAGATCACTGCATATTGGTATTAACAATTACCCCGGTACAAATATGGATCTTGCCGGATGTGTGAATGATGCAGAAGACTGGCAGAAAGCCCTGGAATACAGGAAATTTATCACAACATTACTTCTGGATGAAGACGCATCAAAGGAAAATATGGTTGAATCCATAAAAAAAATCGTAGCGGATACGGGAAGGGATGATATTGCTGTTATTACCTATTCCGGTCACGGCACATGGGTCCCGGATGAAGACAGTGACGAAGCAGATGGCCGGGACGAAGCCCTTTGTCCATATGATATTACCTCGGGGAATATCTTAACGGATGATGAGCTTTATGAGATATTCAGTGAACGGAAAAGGGGTGCAAGAATTATTATTATCAGCGACTCGTGTCATTCCGGGACTGTTGTAAGGGCAGCTAGAATCATACCTGGTACAGAGGAAGATCACTGGAAGTTTCAGAAAATCAGGTACCTTGCCCCGGAATTTTATATCGGGGATGACAGGATACGCCTGGGCAGGGCAAGGCAAGTGGAAAAAATCAGGGCAACAGGGAAAATCCGGGCTGCTGCTGTTCTTTTATCCGGATGCAAGGACGATGAGTACAGCTATGATGCGTGGTTTAATGAACGGCCGAATGGTGCTTTTACCTATGTTGCATTACAGGCCTTTAAGAATTTGTCCGAAGTTGCTTCATATAAGGAATGGTATACGGAAATCCGCAAAGTATTGCCCCATGTACAGTATCCCCAGACACCACAGCTTTCCGGTTCCAGGGCACAACTGAATACATGGAAAGTGTTTAAGGAATAAATTTCCCCTTGTGTTACTATGGGTGAAAATCTTGGTATTATTCCAAGATTTTCAACCCGTAACACTTGCGTTGGCCGGATCCTTTCTGGATCTGA
>JAFGQK010000206.1 GCA_016935735.1 Spirochaetales bacterium
TATAAGGTATTCTTCAACATTCGTTGAAGTACAATCATAATATATAAGGTATTCTTCAACATTCGTTGAAGTACAATTGTAATATATAAGGTATTCTTCAACATTCGTTGAAGTACAATTGTAATATATAAGGTATATAGTTTTGTATACCTCCTAAAGGATTTCTTTCATAAGAGACTCACTGGTCTGCATGAGCATCTTTATATACTGGGTCCTTTTGTATATCCATGCATCTTTTTGTCCTAATTTTTCCCTGCTCATTTTCCCTTTAAAATCATCGATGCATGTATATCCCTTTTCATCCATCCATGTACCGATTCCATCAATAATCGATGACAGGTGGGGTATCCCATTTTTAAAAAGCGTACTGACAACCTGGACCGCATCTGCACCGGCAAGAATCATTTTAATGACATCCGCAGAGTCCATGATCCCTGTATTGCAGATGATTGAGCCGGAAATGTTTCCGTAGAGCAGACCGGCAAACCGCAAAGAAAGCCGGTTATCTTCCTTGTGGCTGAATGTGAAGGGGAAAATGATTTCTTCTTTGCCGGGATTTATGTCAGACTGGAAAAAGCGGTTGAATAAAACGAATCCATTTATGCCGGTCTGATCCAGCCGGCTGATAAAGTTTGCAATGTTTGTATAGTAAGGACTTAATTTAACACAGAGGGGAAGCGTAACAACCTTCCTGATTTTTTTCAACAGTCCGATTTGTTTTGTTTCAATGACATCCGAAGATTCCAGGTGAAAAACAGGGGAAGCATACAGGTTCAGTTCGATCCCGTCCACCCCGGTTTGTTCAATCAGTTTTACATATTCAATCCAGGTTTCTTCATCTGTGGCATTCAAACTTGCGATAACCGGGATAGAGATTGATTCCTTTGTTTTTCTTAACCAGTAAAGATGGTTTTCAGGTCCGGATTCCTTTATATCCGGGAATATGGTGATCATCTCCGCATGCCAGTCATCATACTTATGGAGTTCCTTTTGCTGTTTTAATGATTCCAGTTGAATTTCTTCCTCGAACAGGGATTTACATACTATGGCTCCTGCCCCTTCCTGTTCCATTTTTTTGATGGTTTCCATATTTGCCGTAAGACCGGATGCTCCTGCAATAACCGGATTTCTTAATTCTATTCCCATATAAGAAACGGATAAATCTGCCATTTTACTCTCTCCTTTTACAAAATAACATATACATTAAATAAAGCTCTTTTTATTTCTCTTTACAACTGACTGAATCTCATTTTTATTAACACTTTTCCCTATTTTTCTTTATGGGAATTTCGATTTGGATTGATAACAATTGCTTTATACTATTAAAACAAAAATCCTATAAAACAATAAGCCATTCAACCTATTATTTTTGCTGCGGGATTTCCATACTCTCCTTTAAGGATGGGTGTGAAAACTGTTATATATGATGCAGTAATTTTTTAATGGAGGAAGCATTATTATGGCCGGGAGCTGGGATGCACTTTTCCGGTATTTTAACCAGAATCATGGTAAAGGAAGCACCGGATATGTGAATGGCGAAACAATAGCAATCAAAATAAATACGGTAAATACATCATCCCAGAATAAAATCGGGAGTGCCATTGATGCCACAGCAGAAACCGTTCTGGGTGTTGTTGAACAACTCGTCGTACAGGCCGGGGTCCCGCAGGAAAACATCATTGTGTATGACGGTGGAGTCGGGACTATCGGAAGTTACCTATTTGACTGTATACTCATGTAATTGAAAATACTTATATAACTGAAGATACTACAGTCCCAGGGAAGACACTTTTCATTATACAGTTGCTGATAAAATTGTAGAATTTGCTGAAGCCCATAATATGATGGTCCGTGGTCTATAGCCAAAGCTGGTCGAGGATTTTCACTATAACTTTTTAAAAAAAGCACTTGCACAGGATTATAGGTTCAGTTATCATCATAACGATGAAACCGGCAGCAACAAATACATGGATTTGTTTTATTTCGGTGTGCGGAAGAATTTTAGCTATTCCCTTAAAAGCAGGAGGAAAAGAATATACAATGCCGGGAAATCTAACTTATAATAATTGAGAGAATTGAATCATGGCATCACTACGGCGTCCGATTTTTGTGTATGATCACAGCGGGGATAGAATTTCCAATATGTATTTATATGTGATTTTTCGCTTTACTGGTGGACATGCAGAAGAAGTTTGGGAATATTTCCTGGATGATGGAAGGGGTTATTATCCTGATCAGCACGATAAACCCCGGTTTATGTATCCCAGTACCTATTATTTTTATGTATCAAGTACCCGGTTAACAGATCCGCAGAACACTATTTCTGAGGCAAAGTGTGAACGGGCAGAGGTTCTTGATAAAGCAGCAACAGGGGGATTAGTCGCCCAGACAATTCGCCTGTTAAAAATACGTATAACTCCTGCACAGGACACCTATACTGTCGTTTTAGATAAAAACGGAAATGCCTCAAATGCTGCTTATCCTGTTCCTGTTTTTGAAATTCTTGGTCCCCCGGATTTTTTCCTTGATATCCAGGTAGCGAGGAGCCAGAATATTTTGTTAAAGGGAAAACGGGGATTCCAGGATGCAGCCTGGCTTGGTACTGGTACAGGAATTCAAAAAAGGTGGATAAAGAGAAGCGGGGCTGCCCCTGTGAAAACACCTGCCCGGGTACTGGAACAGAGGGCATTCAGCAGCTGGCATATTGGTGAAACCAGCATAAAGCTGGATAATTCGGGTCATGCTTCCTATACGATGCCCCTGGAATGGTGGCAGGACCTGGCACGGTTAACATTGGCTGCTTTTTCGGGAAGTGAAGAAGATTATTATTTCCGGGTACTGGGATTTGAGAACGGAACAAGTGATGTCATCATATATTCCACCGCAGATGGTAACAGCGGGAGTGCACCCAGCCTGAAAGCACAGAATAATTTAACCGGCCATCAGGTGATTGACCTGGGATATCAGCAAGCGGGGGGAAGATATTATAAATCCGCCCGCGTGGAATTTACAGTGAAAGAAGCTCATACAACTGAAATGTACACCATGGTTCAATGGATGGTGGGCGGATTCCCCATGTGGACAGGACCCGGAACAAATGCTGTCTATCCGGGACATCAATTGTATAATATTACACATGATGCCAATTTTCCTGTAAGAACCGTCGATTCCCTCACAACAAATCCCCGGCCTTCTTTTTTCGGAGGCGCTGCAGGGCCCAGTGTTACCGCCGACGGGTTAACAGCTTATGGTACGGATTCACCGGGTGCGGGTTTAGCTGCTGCATACTCTCATATGTTTATACATCTTGATTTTGAAACATATATTCATTTGAATTTTGAAGTACCCAATGCCGTTACCATTACCCGGCAGGATGGCAGCCCCCCGGTTTATGGGATAATTGTCGGTGTTATCCCTGACCCGGCAGCAGTACCTCCCGGGGAAATACATGAATTGGAAGATAATTCATGGAATGTGAGAATGCTCCTGGAAAGGACCCCGGCCGGAGTCGTGGTAACACATCCCAATAATTTTGCCGGACCATGAAAAGGGAAGTGGCAGTATGAGAAGAGCAGCAGCAGGTTTCTTGATTTTAATTCTTGGCAGTTGTTTTATTCAGAAACAGGCAGAAGGAAACAATATGGAAAATAAAACTTTAATAGAAAAGATAAAGGATCCAGGACAGGATTTATTTACCCGTATCACTGCAACACGAAATATAAAGGATACCGGGAATGATGAGACCCTTTCATTACTCCGGGACATATTAAACCGGTCAAAGCCGGAAAGTGATTTTATCTATCAAAACTGGGATCCCCTGGAAGCGGAACGGATTGTTGATTTGTATATTATCGAGGCTCTCCACAGGCTGGGAGATGATTCGGAGCTTAAACGAATCCCTGTACTGATCGGGAAAGCAACACATATTATCCAGGGGCCTTATGGAGAATTGAATTCCGCTGTCACGGTGATACGATCTATCGGTGATATTGGTGTTATCACTATGCTGATTGACTTCTTGAGCCGGGAAGATGCAGGAACAGAGGCAAAGACTAATGTTGTAAAAGTACTGAACCACCTTGGCCTGCCTGATGCCCCTGTTTTCGGAAACACGGCTTTAATCCTGGATTCCGGACAAAAGTATAACTATGAGATTCTTATGTTTAAGGAAGAAATGGAAACATTGGTGACATTGGCTGGTGGCAAGATTGAATTATCTGCCGGTGTAAAGAAATACCTGGAACAAAATAATTTTAAACGGGGACCTCTAAAAATAAAGGATTTAACTCTTGCTAAAATCATGGAAGTATTCCCGGAGATATGGGGATTCGATTATTATATTGTGGATCAAAAAATTATTATCTGCACTCCCCTGGAAACAGGGGAAAGATGGATAGCCTGGTGGGATACCAATAAAACATTACTTGTTTATAATCAGGAATCGACTCAATTCGTTTTTGAATAATGAGAAAAACACCAATCTACCATATCGAATAGATGAATTTTAAATAATCTGCTGGTGATGCCGGATATCTTTTCCCAGGATCATGTATATTACATCTTCCGAAATATTGGTGGCATGATCTCCGATCCGTTCCAGGTTCCTGGAAATAATGACGAGATCCAGAGAATGGTTTATCTTTTCTGTATCTCCTTTAATGCATTCCTGTATTTCGTGAAAGATCTGCTCCTTAAGAGAATCCACGTCATCATCCAGGAGGAGAACTCCTTTTGCCATCTCCACATTGTATGTTACAAAGGCTTCCAGGCTCCTGCTTACCATTTTTTGAACAAATTCTGACATTTTTGTAATATAGTCAATAATTGCCTGCGGCATACATCTTATGGATTTAAGGCTGTGATCAATAATATTGACTGCCTGGTCACCCATCCGTTCCAGATCGCTGTTGATCTTCATTGCAGAAGTAATAAAGCGTAAATCAACAGCTGCCGGCTGCTGCAAGGCAATCAGGGCAATACAGGTTTCGTCGATCTCGATCTGTGTTTTGTTCACTTCCTCTTCCCATTTGAGTACCTGATTCTTTAATTCTATATCTTCTTTAATAATGGACTGGATTGCTTTATCAATCATCGATTCGACGACATTTCCCATGGAAAGCACACGTTCTTTTAAATGTTTGAGATCCTCTTCAAAATGTCGAATCATCCATCCACCTCCGGATAGGGGGATCTATTCACTCTTCTCTTCATAATAAAATAAAACCTTCTTCACATTCAATTATTAATTATTATACTATAAAAGCAATTGAAATACAAAATAAAAGATCTTTCTTGCTTTCAGCCATAACGTCCTGTAATATAGTCCACCGTTTCTTTTTCCCGGGGATTGGTAAAGATACAGGATGTCTGCCCGAATTCTATGAGTTTTCCCAGAAGCATAAAACCTGTATCATCCGAAATGCGGGCAGCCTGCTGCATATTATGGGTTACAAGGAGAATCGTGTACTGTTTCTTTAATTCGATCATTAATTCTTCGATCCTGCGGGTAGCAATAGGGTCAAGACTTGAGCAAGGTTCATCAAGAAGAATTACATCCGGTTTTACGGCCAATACCCTGGCTATGCAGAGTCTCTGCTGCTGCTCCAGGGTAAGTCTTAATGATGAAGTTTTAAGTTTATGCTTTAAATCATCCCAGAGGAGGACAGCTTTTAAACTTGCTTCCACGATTTCCTTAAGGACCTGTCCCTTAGCTTTTTTATGGATACGCAGGCCAAAGGCAACGTTTTCAAAAATTGATAAGGGAAAGGGATTAGGCCTTTGAAATACCATCCCCACCTTCCGTCTTAGCCTGTCAATTTCTCTTTCCGTTTTCATGTTATAAATGTTTTTTCCGTCCAGGCAGACTTCACCGGTAATGCGGATATTTTCAATTGTATCGTTCATCCTGTTAAACATCCTTAAGAGTGTCGATTTTCCACAACCCGAAGGACCGATGATTGCCGTGATCTTCTTCTCCTCGATCATCATCGTTATAGCTTTTAAGGCATGAAAAGCACCGTAGAAAAGATCGAGATTGGTGACAGTGAGTATTGCCATTAGCCGAACCTGCCTGTTATATAATCTTCCGTGCGCCGATCCGAGGGTTTGACAAAGATATCATTCGCTGTATCGATTTCCACGAGTTCCCCCATAAGAAAAAAAGCTATCCGGCTTGATACACGGGCCGCTTGTTTTACATTATTGGTCACCAGCACGATCGTATATTTGTCTTTCAGGTTAATCATCGTCTCCTCGACTTTGGCAGTGGATATGGGATCAAGGCCGGAACAGGGTTCATCAAACAGTATAACTTCCGGTTGTACGGCAAGGGTCCGGGCAATACAGAGCCGCTGTTGTTGGCCCCCGGAAAGCTGCAATGCGGGTTGATCGAGCCTGCCCTTTACCTCATCCCAGAGTGAAGCTTTTACCAGGGATTCCTCCACAATGCCGGACAGCTCTTTTTTGTTTTTTATGCCGTGCTGTTTTGCTCCATAGGTAATATTGTCATAAATACTCATAGGAAGGGAAATGGGCATTGCAAAAACCATCCCAATCTCCTGTCTCAGGGTTTCCAGCTTGATCGTATTAATATTCCTGCCGTCTTTAAGAATTTCGCCCTTGCTTTTAAAATGGGGATTAAGGTCATTAAGCCTGTTTAAGCAGCGGAGAAAAGTTGTTTTTCCGCTGTTAGCCGGTCCAATAATCCCCAGAATCTCATGTTCAAGGATCGAAAGGAAAAGTGACTTTATCACCTGGGTATTCTTAAACCAGCAGTTCAAATTATTTACCTGAATCTTCACTACCATTTATATCTCTTTCTAAAAAAGATACGAAGTATAATCACGGTAAAGCTTAAGATCAGTACAAGAAGGACCAGTATAAGGGCTGTACCATAGGTGATTTTTTCCGGCATATTGGGGATCTGGGTGGAAATGACATACAGGTGGTACGGGAGAGCCATTACCTGCTCGGAAAGAGAGTGGGGCAGGTGAGGTACATAGAAAGCTGCTGCGGTAAAGAGGATGGGTGCCGTTTCCCCGGCTATCCGGGCAATGCTTAAAATTGCCCCGGTCATGATTCCGGGCAGGGCATTGGGAAGCACCACACGCCGGATCGTCTGCCACCTGCTTACTCCCAGTGAAAGACTCACTTCACGGAAGGAAGCAGGAACATTATTTAAGGAATTCCTTGTCGTGGTAATAATCGACGGCAGTTCCATAATCGCCAGGGTAAGGGCACCGGCTATTACAGAGACACCAAGGTTAAGCATGATTACGAAAAAAGCAAGGCCGAATAAGCCGTAAATTATCGAAGGCACCCCTGCCAGGTTCACGATTGAAAGCTGGATAATCCTTGTGAGAAGATTATCTTTAGCGTATTCGTTAAGGTATACGGCTGCCAGAATTCCCACAGGAAGGGCAATCGATATGGAACAAAGGACTATGAGGAGTGTACCCACAATGGCAGGTAGAATACCCCCTCCCCGCATACCATCTTTGGGCATAGAGAAAATAAACTCCCATGTCAGGGCCGCGGCCCCTTTTGAAACCAGGATACCAATAATGAAAAGCACCGGGATAAAGACAACCAGGGAAACGAGAAACAATAAGCTGAAAGCGATTTTTTGTGTTATCCGTGGACTCATGCTATCTCCTCGTCTTTCGCATAAAGGTATCGGCAATGAAATTGATAATAAAGGTGATAATAAAAAGCACAAGACCGATGGCAAATAACGAATGGTAGTGAGTGCTGCCTTTTACCGTTTCCCCCATTTCTGCTGCTATCGTGGCTGTCATTGTACGCACGGGATCAAAGACGCTGGAAGGAATGTGTGCGGCATTCCCTGTAATCATCATTACAGCCATAGTCTCACCGATTACCCTTCCCATGCCCAGCATCACGGCTCCCATGATTCCCGGCAGGGAAGCGGGAAGGATAATCCTGTACATGGTCTGCCATCTCGTGGCACCTAAAGCGATGGCTCCTTCCTTATACGACCAGGGCACGGAACGGATTGCGTCCTCTGAAATTGAAACAATTGTGGGCATTGCCATGAAAGCCAGCATCAGGGCGCCGGAAAAAGAGGATAAGCCCGTGGGAATATTAAAAAGCTTCCGTACCAGGGGTACGAGGGTGATCATTCCAATAAAACCGATGACGACGCTGGGGATAGCAGCTAACAACTCGACAACCGATTTGAGAATATCTTTAATAACGGGAGGGGCAATTTCCGCTATAAAGAGGGCAGTCATTACACCCAGGGGAATCGAGATTAGGGCAGCCTGTATTGTCACAAAGAGTGAACCAATAACCAGGGAAAGAATCCCGAATTGAGGCGGGTCTGAGGCAGGATACCAGAATTTTCCGCCAAGAAAATCCCATAAACTGTATGCACCAAAGAACGATATTCCCTGATTTAAAAGAAAAAGAAAAATAAGAAATACAAAAATAATCGCTAGTATACCGCAAAGAAAAATGATCCGTTCAATAAGAAAATCTTTTATAAATGTAAATATTTTTTTCATACTATTTTATTGGAACAAAATCTGTCTCCCGAACAATTATCTGGCCTCTTTCCGAAAGGGCGAAATCAATAAAAACCTTGATATTGCCGGAAGGCTCACCATTTGTATAAAGAAAAAGGGGTCTTGATATTGGATAACTACCATTAAGCACATTGTCAATAGTAGGTGCAACCGGATCAGCATCTGCCGGTTTGGAAGTATCCTTCAATTTCAAGCTTTTAACACGGGCATGGGCATATCCCATACCCACATAACCAATGGCATGAGGATTCTGTGAAATTTCATTTACAATAGCCTGGGATGAAGGCATAAGCAGTGCATGGGGGGAAAATTCTTCTTTAGAATTTTTATTGCCTCTTTTAAGGACACGTTCTTTAAAGAAGGTGTAAGTACCGGAATTGCTTTCCCTGGAAAGAATGACAATTTTACTGTTATACCCTCCGGTATTTTTCCAGTTATCAATCCTTCCTAAAAATATGTCCCTTACCTGATCAAGGTCAAGCTCTATAACCGGATTTTCATTATTTACAATAATTATCAATCCATCCAGTCCGACTATAAATTCCACCGGGTGAATATTATTCGCTTCCGCTTCCTCCATTTCTTTTTCTTCTATAGAACGGGATGACATAGTAATATCACAGGAGTGATTAAGGAGTGCGGCTATTCCGGTACCCGAGCCCCCACCTGTAATCCCAAGATTTACATCAGGATGATTGGATATAAATTCTTCTGCCCATGCCTGAACAAGATTAACCATTGTATCAGAACCTTTTATCTGGATTGCTTTTTTATATTCTTGCTGATCTGAGGATCCTGGCTTTCTATTACAGGATATAAGGTACAGGGAAACTCCAGTTATAATCAGGCAGATAATATGCCACTTGACCGCAGTCATAAATCCTCCTTTTCTTTAACAAAAATGTTTTTACCGTATCCTTAAAAGTCGAACAGGTTGATTTGTTTATCGTGTATTTATCCTATCAGAGAAAAAAAAGTATGGCAAGAGTGAAAAAAAAAATTAGCTGTGTTCATCATCAGTGGTTGTTACACCGCAGATGTTATTTTAATAATGATGTGACAAGTTCTATATTACTCTGGACATGGAATTTTTTATGTAATTTCTGTATATGTTTATCGACAGTTTTAATTGAAATGTGTAACTCCACTGCAATCTGTTTATATTCCAGGCCTTTCAATACCTTGAATAAGATTTCTTCTTCACGTTTCGTTAAATGGGCTTCCTTACATTTATGTTTAATGCCATAATAATCCATATCCTGTTTCTTTCTGCCGTTTTTTATTCTGTTTTTAAAAATTTCTATATTCTTTTCCATATCCGTAATCGCTTCATGCATTCCCGATTTTCTTATCTTTTGTTTATTGTCAATAATCGTTTTTATCTTTGCTTTTAACTCGGGAAGTGAAAAAGGTTTACATATATAATCTATTGCCCCTTTTTTTAAACCGGTAATTCTATCTTTTTCAGAGGTTTTTGCTGTTAAGAAGACAAGTGGTATATCATTAAACATGGTATTCTCCTGGATAACCGCATATAATTGTAATCCATCCATTTTATCCATCATAATATCCGAAATAATAATATCAGGTTTCGGCATTCTATATAATTTGTTCAATGCTTCATATCCATCTTTTGCATAATAGATATTATAGATAATTGATAATTCATCCATGAGAAATGCCAGTAATTCATAATTGTCCTCCACCAGCAGGATTGTATTCTTTTCTTCATCATATTGAGAATCCTTTAAAATATCAGATGTTTTTATCTGACTGCCGGCCGGAAAAGTACTTTTTTGTTTCTTTACTCTTTCTTTTCCTTCCTGTAAAATATATTGATTGAATATAATGGTAAACTCTGTTCCTCTTCCCGGCTCACTCTTTACTTTAATTTCACCATTTAACGATTTTACAATCTCCTTTACAATATATAATCCTATTCCTGTTCCCTGTATAGTGGATTCGTTATTCGGTATCTGGTAATAAGGTAAGAATATCTTTTCAAGTTGATGTTCAGGAATACCTATACCAGTATCCTGTATGGCGGCTGTAATTTTATCCCCGGCGTTTTTCAGTGTTATTGTAATAACACCGTTATGTCCGGTATATTTCAGGGCATTTGAAAAAAGATTATTGATTATTCTTTCTATGGCCGCGTTATCTGATTTTATAAAGCAATTATCTTCTATATTATATACCAAATTTATATTCTTCTGCAAGGCCACCACTTTATACATATTTGCTTTTTCTAGCATAAACTGTGACAGATCGATTATATGATTATGTGTATATTTTATTTCCCCACGATTAATTTTCTCTTCGTCCAGGAAATTAATCATATCGTATTTTAATTTATCTATATTCTTTTTTATAATATGTAATTCATTATTCATTTTTGTCTTCTGGATATACCGGTCAAGATAATTACTTATTATTGTTAACGGGGTTTTTGTCTCATGTGCAAGATTAATAAAAAAATTCGTTTTTTGTTTGTTTGCATACTCCAGCTGCTTTGTACGTTCGATTACTTTTAATTCCAATTCATTGGAAGCAGCTTCAACTGCAGAAAAAGCTCTTGCGTATCGTTTAGACAGGATAAACGATTGTGCCAGTATAAAAATGAATAAGCCAAGGGGGACATAAAATTTTAATTTTAATACTAAATTTATAAATAAAATTTCAAAAATAACCCCAAGAAAGAGAAAAGAGAATCCGATAACGAACAGTACTGCTCCTTCCTTTTTTTTCATTATACATTTAATTAAAATCAATATGACATAGCAGCCTGACAGGACCAGAATTGCCTGGTAATAATATAATGTATGTACATAAATATATTTCCCGGTTACCATTGTTATTATTACGAATATCGTGCATACAAATGATACTACATATAAAACCGGTTTATAAATTTCTTCCGGATATTGTAAATAGAAAAATACCATAAAGATCGGCAATCCCATATACATGGACAAATATTCTATTTTTTTCTGAACTTCATAGCCGATATCGGGAAATAGATAAACGAGGAAGTGCTCTCCGATAAGTATAACCCGTAATGCAATGGCAAAACAGAAAAAACTGAAGAATAATGGTGAAAAATCCTTTTTTCTGAAAAGAAAAAGACCCACATGGTATATTCCAAAAATGAATATTGCCCCAAATAATGCAACATCAAATGATAAATTAATTATTCTTTCCTTTTGAAGCTGTAACGCATCACCAAACAGTATGGGAAAACAGATCCCGCCATCAATGTCTATGAAATTTGAAACCTGTATCACAATTTCTATATCCCTGCCCGCCGGATAAAAATAAAACAGTGTAGGGATTTCTCCGGGTATCTCGGTTCTTCTACTTTTACTGATATTCCCAAGTTCTCCTGAAAGTTCATTATTTATCCATATTTTATAGGAAGCGTAAATATTCTGTATTTTTATTCCCATAAGTGGATTACTTTCTAATGCCTTTATTCTTATTCTATAGGTTGCATAGCCATAACGGCCAATCTTGTTATTGTTTATTTCAAAATTATTCCATCTACCCGGCACCTGTATTAATCCGGGATTTTCAATTTTTTCTTTATTCTTAAAATCTCCCGGCTCTAAAAGCTGTTTCCAATAAAATTCCCATTCTCCATCTAATTTAATAATTCCATCTTTCTTAAAATTCCAGTTATTAACATACATTATACCATTCTTTAAAAAAGGCTGTTTCTTTTCATTATATTCATACTGGCAGGAATAGATGAAATTCACAAAAAAAATAAATAGTGACAAATACATAATTAAAATGAATTTATTGTTTTCCATATATAAACAAAGTATTCCCTGTTAAAAAGCACCATCCAGCCCATGGCTGTTTATCGTTTATATTTTACTTTATTAAGCATATGCAGTCAAGTTTACATTTATAATGACCGAATGAGTAATAAGGTCATCCATGTGTTACTATGGGTGAAAATCCTGGTATTATTCCAGGATTTTCACCCCGTAACACTTGCGTTGGCCGGATCCTTTCTGGATCTGATGTAATTACAGGTATAAATTATTTCCTGCTTCTCTTGA
>JAFGQK010000023.1 GCA_016935735.1 Spirochaetales bacterium
GGCCGGTCAATAGGTCTCCCAACATGCAAGGAGGAAAAGGAAATGAAAAGAGAGAAACACCTGGCTTTCGAACACATGTTTTACTACATTATTGTTTTTTATATTATTTCTGGAATGTTGTAGATCCTTTTTAATAAGAATTATTTCCTGTAATCTTTTCAGAATATCGAACTCAGAAGAATTTTCAGGCATTTCATTGATAATCTGTATTATTTCATTCTTAACCATAAACTTTCACCAGGAATGATTATACTTGATGCGAATAAAAAAATCAAGACCACATTAACGGCTGGAATTTGCCTTTAAAATAATATATTGTGACTATGAAAATTTTATCTTTAGTAGATGCTAAGGAATCATACCACGCTGCTGGCACGGTACTGATTTTCCAATTTTTCCAGAATTGTAATAAAAGATCCGGCAGTAGAAAAGTAGTAAAGCTTCTCTGTAACCTTTTCTGTCCATTCGGTTGCGTTGATAATTGCATCCAGAATCATAAAAAACCTGTAATCATACTCCAGTTCATGTTTTAATTCATTTTCAAGGTCTGCTATTTTACAGAGATCCAGGCTCTTCATTCCCGGGCATTCTGCTGCCGGGGATATAAGAACATAACGGGTTTCTTCTGCGGAACAATCAATAATACGGCCCACAGGAGCCATTCTGCATGCAAGGGGTTTAAAATACGAATGAAGCCGGCAATAACACTCGAGTTTGAAATTTTCATCCATATTATTAATAAGGAATGGACAAAATGAAAAAGGCTTTTTCCGGAATTGAATACGGGGTATCCAGCTCCCGTTCTCGATAATTGCAGGTTTAACCAGACCCCTTTCAAACAAATCTCCTGTATAATCAACTTTCAGGTAATTACATAATTTATACAGATCATAGAGGTTAAGGTATATATCTGTTTTGCCGGTGCAGCATTCTCCGCACATCATACATGAAAAAAAGTACTGATCTTTTATTATGGTTACATCCATTTACTTTTAATATATACCACTTCCGGAAAAAAACAATGGAAACAAACCATGAATTCCCCTATTTTCTTTTTTTTCTTGATACATCATCAGGTCTTTTATATACTTAAAAGCAATGATGTTCCCGATAGCTGTTTTTGTGTTTATACTCATAAGTATACTCCCTGTTATTTTTATCCTTGTTATTGCATCGGAAAAAGCAAAACATCGGGAAGTGACTATATCCAGGCTTTCCGGGTTATATGAAGATGAATTATGCGGGGGAGTCTGGTATTCTGTACGCTATGCATCAAAAGCACGGTTTGTAAAAATATGGAAGATCTTTCCCTGGGAAGATTGTGGTATCCTGGGTATTAAAAAGGATGCAATCACCTTTTATTCAAATAATAATCAAAAAATTGTTTTCCCCGCAGGACAATTATTTGTTGAATGGATTGGGACAAAGTACTGGCCTAATGGTGTAATTGCCTGGTTTTTAATAAGATATGGGTATAAAGATCATTATTTTACTTCCGATACAGGGAAATGGGCATCAGGATCAGATACCACAACAAAAGAGATATTTGAGAAAATAAAAGAGATTCTGTCACAAATGTTTCTAAACGATCCGGGAAAGGGTATCCCTTAAATATTCTGCCTTTTCCTTGAGTCCGATATTTTTTATCCGCAGAAAAAGCCAGTTCGGTCTTTTTTTATCCAGGTAAATATTCCCGCCACTCTCTGTAATCAGTCTTACCACCTTGTCCACAGAGACTTTTGCAACATTGGAAAACTCAACAGAAATGACACCATCTTTCTCTTTAAGGGAGGATATACTCAGCTTTTTGCAGAAGATACGTATTTCAGCAATAGAAAGAATGCTTATCACTTCTGCCGGTGGCGGACCGAACCTGTCGATTATCTCTGCATACATCGTTTCCAGTTCCTGTTCATCGGAAATTGATGCGATTTTTTTGTATACTTCCATTTTCTCTATCGGCTCACTGATATATGAATCCGGCACATAACCCGAGTATTCAAGTTCCAGGAAAACATCCTCTTCCTTTTTCTTTTTTTCGTTTTTCTTCTCTGCGATAACTTCATCCAGGAGTTTTACATACATATCCATACCCACGGCGAGAATATCCCCGTGCTGTTCTTTTCCCAGGAGGTTCCCTGCACCCCGTATCTCCAGATCTTTTAGAGCGATCTTAAATCCGGAACCTAATTCAGTGTAGTCTGAAATAATTTTTAAACGTTTCATGGCAATTTCATTCATGGCTCTTTCCTTTGGATAAAGAAGGTATGCATATGCCGGAACATCTGATCTGCCTACTCTCCCGCGGATCTGGTAAAGCTGGGATACGCCGAACATGTCTGCACGGTCAATTATTATGGTATTTACATTCGGTATATCAAGACCGTTTTCAATAATAGAGGTGGAAAGAAGGATATGGACTTCATTATGGACAAACCTCCTCATGACCTCTTCCAGTTCAAAAGCAGCCATCCTGCCGTGTGCCATGACGATTGAATAGTCCGGGACAAGATCCTGGAGAAAGTGATAAACCTGGGGAAGGGTTTCTATCCTGTTGTGGAGAAAAAAGACCTGTCCGCCCCGTTCCACCTCTTTCCGGATTGCCAGCGAAATGATTTCCTGGTTAAACTCGAGAACAAAGGTCTCTATCGGGAGTCTGTTCTGGGGCGGGGTGTTCAGGATGGACATGTCCCTGATTCTCGTTAATGCCATATGAAGGGTTCTCGGGATCGGGGTTGCGGTAAGGGTCAGGCAATCCACCGATGTTTTTAATTCCTTAAGCAGTTCTTTCTGTTTTACCCCGAACCGCTGTTCTTCATCAATCACAAGAAGTCCGAGGTTCTTGAATTTGACATCCTTCTGAACGAGCCGGTGGGTTCCGATTATAATATCGATGCTCCCCTTATCAAGCCCTGCTATTATAGTCTTCTGTTCCTTTTTCGCCCTGAACCTTGAAAGCATCTCGATATGCGCAGGAAAATCCTTAAACCGTTCTTTGAATGTCTCGAAGTGCTGTTCTGCCAGAATAGTTGTCGGCGTAAGAACCGCTACCTGCTTGCCTCCCATAATTGCCTTGAATGCTGCACGCAGAGCCACCTCTGTTTTCCCATATCCTGCATCCCCGCAGACAAGTCTGTCCATTGGAACAGGCTCTTCCATGTTTTTCTTCACCTCCCGTATGCAGGTAAGCTGATCGTCTGTCTCCTGGTAAGGGAAACCGGCCTCGAAATCTTTCTGCCACCCGGTGTCTTCCGGGAATGCAAACCCCTTTGCTTTTATTCTCTCTGCATAAAGGGCAATAAGCATGTCTGCCAGATCCTCCACCGACTTACGGACCCTGGCTTTACGTAATTCCCATCCTTTGCCTGCTATTTTATCAAGTTTGGGATGCCTGCCCCCCTGGGTGATATATCGCTGGATAAGGTTTACCTGCTCAATAGGGATATAGATCATCTCTTCGTCTGCATATTCCAGGTGGATATAATCACGTTCATTCAACGAGGTTTTTATCCTTTCGATACCCCTGAAAAATCCGATCCCATAGTTGATATGTACAACATAATCACCCGGCTCAAGATCCACAAAACTATCGATTACCGTGCTTTTTGCCGTTTTAATCGACCGCGGGATATGTTTCTTCCTCCCGAATATTTCACGCTCGCTTATGACAATCACTTTCAGTTCGGGAATACCGAATCCGTTCGATATACTCTCGTCAAGGATCGTTATATCAAAATCCTTGAAGATTGTTTTTAACCGTTCTGCCTGTGCCGGATACACTGCAAAAACATAAATGCTGTAACCTGCTTTAAGGAGATTGGTAAGTTCTTCTTTTAAATAGGAGATATTTCCAAAAAAAGAGCGGGGAGGCGTTGAAGTAATGTGTATAATTTCCGTTTCTTTTTGTATGCCTTTAAATGCATGAAACTGGATTTTCCTTGAAAAAGAAGCGGAAAGTTGCTCATAATCGAGGACTATGCTTTCAGGAAGCGGAAGAACCTTTTTCTCAAGACTGGCCGTCTTATATAATTCCCTGTACTCCTTTTGAATGACTTTACTGTGTGTCCCACACTTTTCTGACCAGGTAATGTAAAGCAGGGCATCCGGGGGCAGGTAATCAAGAAGAGAATATTTTTTTTCAAAGCAAAGGGGATAGAACATCTCTGCTCCGGTCTCTTCCGGATTACGTGTTAATTTTTCTATAAAATCCTCTGCATATTCTTCCGGTATGTTCTGATTAAGGAGGTTTTTCTTTAAGATTGCCATCATATCCTGGTTGAAGATGACCTCCCGTAATGGGGAAAGGATGATTGAATCGAGTTGCTTCAACGATCCCTGGGTAAAAGGGTCAAAAGTTTTTAGTTCCTCTATCTCATCATACTCGAATACGATTCTTATCCCGGTATCCCCATCTGTCCCGGTATTCCTGTTCGGAGGAAAAATGTCGATGACTTCTCCCCTTAAGGCAAATTCACCCTTTACACTTACCCTGGGAACACGGAGGTATCCGTATTCCTGAAGAATTGAGATAAGCCTGGTAATATCGATCTTTTTCCCTTTTTCTATACAGATGAGTCTACTTTTTATTGAAGCCGGGTCCGGCAAGGGGACGAGAAATGACCGTAAAGGTACTACTGTTAAGAATCTTTCACCGGATACGAGATGGGAAAGAACAGAACTGCGGCTAAAAAAAGCTGAACTCATAGGGAGGTTTTTCTTATATGGTGCGGTTCCCCACCATGGAAACAATTCCACTTTTTCCCTGTCCAGGAGTTTCAGGTCCTCAAACAGGTTTTCAGCTTCCTGCACGGTAGGGGTGATAATAAGGGAATGGTATGAAGTATGGGAAAATACTTCATGAATAAGCAGTGGGAGTAGTCCTTCCTGGGCCCCGGAAATAGAAAGGGGAAACTCCCCTTTGCTGCATTGTGAGAGAAAAAACCTGAAAGAATTCCAGGTATTCAGTTTTAAAGAAATTTCATCAATAAATGATTGAATCATAAACAGCAGGTTCAGTTTACCTGATCCTGCATATCATGTAAATATGAAAATATAATCTATTATATTATTAATATAAGCTATCATTTCGTTCAGGAGTATAATTCAGGAATTTGCAAAATAGAACGAAAGCATGGTGAATACGAAAACCCTTGCTATTCGTACATTTAAAATGTATATAGATAATATACCTTGTGATACTGGAGTCGATATAATCTATCACGGGTCTATGAGAAAAATAGTAAAAGACCACCAGCGGAGCAGGTGGCTTTTTCTAAATCAAAAGAATATAAAAGGCATAGCCTTTAAATAAATATAATGAGGAGGAAATGGACGGGGCTGTCTAAA
>JAFGQK010000207.1 GCA_016935735.1 Spirochaetales bacterium
ATAAAATGCATTACTTATGATAAATAAATAATATGTAACTTTTTTTATAATCATTGTTTTTGTAGCGGTATAATTTTATGAAATAAATTCGATAAAGTATTTAAAACTGGTAAAAATAAGTGAGTTAATATTGAATTTATAAAAAAAAAATTTATTAATGAAATATTTATAGAAATTGATTGACAAACTTTTTAAAAAAGGAATAAAATCTTGATATCATTAATTTATTTAAAATTGGTTCGGGGAATTAAAATTATTGATACATAGGAGATATTATGGAGTGTATAAAAATACAGAATGTTTCAAAGGATTATTATTTGGGGAAAACAGTAATCAATGCATTGAAGCATGTTTCCTTTGAAATAAACAAAGGGGACTTCATTTCTGTTGTCGGTCCTTCTGGTTGTGGAAAAACAACTCTACTGAATTTAATAAGTTGCCTGGATAAACCAACAGATGGAAAAATTTTTTACGATAATAAAGATATTTCCCTTCTGAAGGATAATGAAGAATCGGAGATGCGTTTAAAAAATATTGGTTTTATCTTTCAATCATTCAACCTGATAACAGTTTTAACTGCCGCAGAGAATATAGAATTTCCTCTTATTATTGATGGTGTTAAAAAAGCGGAAAGAAAAAAAATAGTTGACCAATTGGTTTCTCTTGTTGGATTATCGGAATACAGTATCCATAAACCCGATGAATTATCGGGCGGACAACGTCAACGCGTCGCTATTGCACGGGCATTGGTAAATAATCCTTCTTTAGTAATTGCGGATGAACCGACAGCAAATCTTGACAGTACGACCGGAAAGCAAATTCTGGATGTAATGAGGGAATTAAATGAAAAGCAAAAAGTGACATTTATTTTTTCAACTCATAATGAAGAAGTTATGGGATATGCAAAAAGAATTATTCATCTTAAAGATGGAATAATTCAATCCCAGAATTAATTGGAGATGAAATATGTTTTTAAAAATTGCCATACTTAATTTAAAAAAACATTTCAGACAATCCCTGGTTCTTATCATAGCCATCGCGATTGCTATTTTTGTTTTACAAATGGTGTCCGGTTTAATTGATGGAATTAAAATCCATTCATTTAATACTTTATTGGCCGAAGGCGGGGATATCCAAATTCACGCATCAGGTTATAAAGACCGGCTGGATGATCTCACTCTTGATTATCTTATTGATAATCCGGATGAGATAATTAATGCAATTAAAAAAGAAAATGAGGTTGTTGCTGTAGAAAAAATGGTCCAGTTTGGAGCTCTCCTCACCAATGATGTAAAAAATATCGAAATGATAGGTATTGGTATTGAACCGGATACATATTTTTTAAAAAAAATTACTGCATCACTTACCGGGGGTACTATACTCCCGGGGGGAGAAGGAATCCTTATATCCCGGTGGGTCGCTGATTTACTGAACGTACACTATAAGGATAATCTTACAGTTATCGTTGCTGACAGCGAAGGAGTTCCTTTTTATATGGAATTCCCAATCACCGGAATTTATCATACTAATTCGAGCCAACAGGACGAAACCTATTTCTATATTTCTCATGAAAATGCAGATAAGTTGTTATATCTTAACGGATCTACGGTTGAAATACGGGTAAAATTAAAAGATTCGGAAACTGCTGCTGCTGTAGCGAAACGATTAGATACCCTGGTGTCAGATCATAACTCTTATCTGGAAACCTGGGAACAGATTTTTGGTCAAATGATTGTTTTTATAAAATTTTCCGATTATCTATTTTTGATTATCAATTCCCTGATTTTAGCGGTAGCTGCTTTTCTCCTTATCAATACTATCATCATGTCAATATTCAGCCGGATCAGGGAACTGGGCACATTACGGGCAATTGGATTGAAAAAGAAACAATTAACAATGATGGTATTAATGGAGAATGTCATTATTAGTTTAATAGGTTGTGTTGCAGGACTATTTTTGGCCATACCGATAGTATTATATTTTCAACATGCAGGAATATACATTGGCAGCTCTGGTGAAGAATGGAATCTGGGTAGTGTCTATCATATGGTACTATCTGCTAAATCTATTATAGCCAATATTATAACGGGGGTATTGATCGCAGTGTTTTGTTCTCTTTATTCAACCAGGGTTTGTAATAAGCTGCGGCCAATAGAAGCTTTAAGGTATGTATAAATATAATAGGAGAATGTAATGGATTTATTATATATTGCTTTTAGGAATATTACCAGAAATAAACGTCGGACTTTGCTTTGTACTTTATCAATCATTATAGGGGTTGGATTTATAGTCATGTTCCTGGGTTTTTTTCGGGGTATGTCGAATGCCATGGTCAATTCAATGATTGATTTTGAAACCGGACACCTGCAAATAATGAATAGCGGTTATCTGGAAGAACAAAGACGGCTTCCTCTCGATTTAAACCTGGAATCATATAATGAAATTCGTGACCAGTTACTTAATGATAATAAAATTGCTGAAAATATAAAGGATATCACGGCACGTATCGAATTCAATCTGAAATTAAGCGTTGGCAGTAAATCAATAAATATGGTAGGCAGGGGAATTGAACCGGAACATGAAAAAAAGATAACTCAAATCGCTAATTTCATTAAAGATGGAAAGTTTTTGTCTAAGGATGAGCAATACGGTATTCTGATCGGAAAACCTGTTGCCGATAAATTGGGAGTGAAAGTTGATGATTCTGTTTTTATCCGTAGTTTTGATAAATACAATTCTATTAATATCCTGAGTACCAAAATAGTGGGTATCTTTTTCCTGAATTACCCGATAATCGACAACCATATGATCTATACCAACATCGAAACAGCCCAGGAGTTACTCGGCATGGATAATGAAGTTTCCAAATTGATTGTTAAATATGATTCCCGAAAGACAGAATATGAGAAAAAGAGAGAAGAGGTTGAGAAAAAGATTGGTACAAAGGATATATCTGTATACACATGGGAAAAATTTGCCGATGTCATTGTTTCACAAACAGAAGGGGATAGAGGAATACTTTCAATCATTTTTACCGTTGTCATGATTTTGATTTTATTCGGGATTATCAATACAATGAGTATGAATGTCATGGAGCGAACCAGGGAAATCGGAACGGTAAGGGCTATTGGTGTCAATAAAAAAACGTTACTGACTATATTCCTGTTTGAGAGTATCTGGATGGGCGTAATAGGAGTTATTGCAGGATTAACTTTTGCCGGTATCGTTGCCAGTATCTTTACGTTTATCGGTCTGGATGCTACTTCTGTAATGCCTCCTGAATTTCCAATCGCGTTTGGTGCTAATGTTTATGGTGACTACAGGATTACAGATTTTGTAACCGGAGTATTATTAGGGTTAGGCAGTACCCTGATCGGCGGCATCCTCCCTGCTTTCAGAGCATCCAGAGTCAATGTTATTGAATGTCTTAGAAATATTAATGGATAATAAATAGATATGGAAAGCCGGCTTGAAGCCGGCTTTTTTAATTTTTTAAAGGAATTATTTTGGTAAACAGGAATGCAATTATCACCGGCGGCAGCCGGGGTATTGGAAGAGCAATCGTTTATGAACTGGCAAAGCAAGGGTATGATCTGGTCTTTAATTACTTTTCAAACAAGGAAAAGGCTTTAGAAATTGTAGCAGAAATCAGCAAATTAAACAGAAAAATAAAACGCCAGTTCAGGCAGATATCAGTAATTTTGACAGTGCACATGATTTTATTACCCAGGCAAAGGAGTTCCTGGACGACCGGATAGACCTGCTGGTAAATAATGCCGGAATCACTCGGGATAATCCCCTTATGTTAATGTCAAAAGAAAACTGGTATGATGTTATCAATTGTAATCTTAATGGTGTATTCAATGTCACACGGGCGGTAATTATTACGTTAATGAAACAAAAAAAAGGTAAAATAATCAATATCAGTTCCGTATCCGGGGTAACCGGTCTTGCCAGGCAATCCAATTATAGTGCTTCAAAGGCGGGAATAATCGGCTTTACCAAATCCCTTGCCAGGGAAGTGGCACCTTACGGCATCACTGTTAATGCAGTGGCCCCAGGTTTCATTGAAACGGAAATGATTGCAGCTATTCCGGAAAAAATCAGACAGGAATTAATCGATACGATACCGTTTAAAAGACTGGGAAAACCTGAAGCTGTGTCAAAACTGGTGGAATACCTGGCGTCTGAAAATGCCGATTATATAACAGGGCAAGTCCTGATTATTGATGGTGGCCTTTCGGTTTAACCCCTTTTACCTGTTTAAAATAAAGGACAAAACGGTACATCAATATCTACGAATTTATCTGTAGAAAACAAAACTTTATATAATTCACTTAAATAGAAATGAACATCTTCATCTTTAAGGTTGCTTTTTTTCTTTAAATAATTGATTAATATTCCCCATTCCCCGAGAATCCGTTTTTTTATTTCACCATACTCACTTTCATATTCTTCTTTCAGTTGTTTATAGAGAATTGTGCCGGGCATAGGAGTTAACCGGCTCCATTCGGCATAAATTTTATTTCGTTTAATAAAATCCAGAATATATTCAAGATCCTCGATCTTACTGTTTTCAAAACCATACATGAAATAGCCTACAGGATTGATATTGAATTCTCTTAATTTTTTAATAGCCGGTTCATATTCAGTAACATATTTTAACTTCAGATTATTATCTATACTTCCGAGGGTTTGTTCGGATAACGATTCAAATCCGATTCCAAGAAAAGATACAGGGCCCCGTGCTGTCAACTGCCGTAAGAAAGGTTCATCTTTATATATAGTAACATTAGCCATGGCTCCCCAGCGTCCAAGGTCTATATGATGTTCATCATATATCTTTTGAAATAGTTCCATCGTATACTTTCTGTTGGTAAAAGGATTATCGGAATAAAAAAAGAAAAAACTTTCCGGCCAGTATCTTTTTATAATCTTGATTTCTTCAATAATCTGATCCATGTCTTTGTACCTGGATTTATTCCCGAAGATTTCAGTTACCTGGCAGTAATTACAATGAAAGGGACACCCCCTGGTAATCTGGCAACCAATAAACGTATAAGGGTATTTTGCGGCTATGTCAAAACGGGGGACAGGGGATTGCCGCATATCAAGATATCCTACCTTATATATTGCTTCATTGTATAGCGATTTCGCTTCACCACGCAAAAAATCTTCCAGGAAAATTTTAAACAGTAACTCACCCTCTCCTTCAATAACGGAAACTCCTTTACGGGTGTAAAGCTCCGGGAAGGTCGTGACTGCCGGGCCACCGGCAACCATAGGAACCTTAAGCTTTCGTAATGTATCACATATAGCGAGTGCCCGGTTTATCTGATCCAGGTTTCCTGATAGAGCCACCAGGTCGAAATTCCTTTGTTCCAGATCGATATCTTCCAGGTTCTCGTCAAAATACTCCACTTCTATATCCCGGGGAATCATCCCGGCTATTGTTAATAAACCCAGGGCACCAAAAGATTTCCGGGTAAAATCGACTTTTTTCCTGTACGACGAACTGTTAACCAATACTTCCTTTATTATAGCCGGTGCCGCATCAAGGGTCCGTGTATTGATGGATGTGGTCCTTGGATTTATAAATGTAATTTTCATAAACTATATTCCTCGCTTCCTGTAAAGTGTACCGTGTACCGCAACCTTTTTCAGAAATGTATGCAATAAGGTATATTGTCATCCATATATTTCTCAAGAAACTCCGTATGAGAATAAACAATTTTAAAAATTTCTGCCAGATGATATTGTATTTCTTTATCGCTAATAATACTCTGTTCTTTTAAGTATTTATTTAATCTGCCCCACTCGGCCAGGGAACTGAAGGTGTTAAGTTTTCCGAATTGAGTTTCATATTCCTTTTTCAGGTTGTCATATAAAATAGTGCCGGGTAATAAAGTAAGCCGCCCGACTTCTGCGGCTATTCTGGTATCCCGCACAAATTCTACGATGTCCTCCAGTTCCTTAATTGTATTTGTTCTAAACCCGACAATAAAGTATCCGACGGGATTGATATGAAACTTTTTAAATGTTTGAATGATCTCTCTATACATATCTGCATTATTTAATTTGATTGAATTATTTAATTGGGACAAAGTGGTTTCTGCCAGGGCTTCAAATCCGATACCCAGGTAAGACATCGGCCCTTTTGAAGTTAACAACCGCATCAAGTCTTCCTGCTGTGCCAGGGTTACATCGGCACTGGCGCCCCATTTCCCTAAATCTATGTTTTCCTTATTGAACAGGGTATCAAAAAGTTCCATAGCGTATTTCTTATTAATGAAAGGATTATCATCATAAAAAAAGAAAAAACTATTTGGCCAGTACTTTTTGATCAGCTTGATCTCCTGGATAACGTTAGGAATGGGTTTTAACCTTGTCTTTCTACCAAAAATACGGGCTTCCTGGCAAAAACTGCAGTTATGGGGACACCCCCTGGTAACCTGCATCCCGATCATCGAATAGTTATACTTAGCCGCCAGATCAAAACAGGGAATAGGGGAATCCTCTAAATCGACGTGTGCCTTACCAACGGTTTCATCATAAACTTTCCTGGTGTTATGATTCTTAAAGTCCTTAAGGAATATGGGAAAAAGATCCTCCCCTTCTCCGTCGATAATTGTTATCCCTTTCCTGGTATATAAATCGGGGAAAGAAATCACGGCCGTACCGCCGGCGACAACAGGAACCTTCCTTTGTAAAAAATGATCGCTTATGTCCAGGGCCTGGTTCAATTGATCCAGGTTGCCGGAAATGGCTACCAGATCATACGGTTTTGAATAATCGATCTCTTCCATATTCTGATCTATAAATTCCACCTCGATATCTTTGGGAACCGTAGCCGCAACAGTCAAAAGTCCAAGAGCACAAAACCCCCTTTTCATTGATTCAAGATTTCTTTGAAACAATGGATATTTCTGGATAATTTCTTTTATTTCTTCGGGAACATCATTAAAAGTCCGTTGTGAAATTTCCGATATCCTGGGACAAATAAACGCAATTTTCATTATAAAACCACCTTTTAAAACGACGATCGGGATCAACGAACGTTGAGCACCACCTCGATTTATAATAAAACAATCTAAAAGAGAAAATAAAAGGGAATGGGACCGTCACTATGGCAAAAATGTTCATCCGAAAAGATGACAGCAAACGCATCTGCCAGGTACTCCTGCATTTGATTTTCAGGAATATGTATCCGCTCATTAAGGTAATTACGCAGTACCCCCCATTCAGCCAGGCTTGACTTCTTTATTTTACCATACTGTTCCAGGTAATTTTCTTTTAATTTTTCATATAAAAGAGAACCCGGCATTGGTGTAACCCTGGTTAAAGCACCATCAATTTCATTCTCAACACAAAAATCTACAATAGCGTCCAGATCTGCTTTTTTACTATTTTCAAAACCAAACATAAAGTAAGCAACGGGATTGATCTTATTGGCTTTAAAAGTTTCGATAGCTTTTTTATATTCAGCAACGTGATTAACTTTCATTTTGTTATTAATAGTTTCAAGGCTTTCTTCGGATAATGATTCCAGGCCTATCCCGAGAAAAGAGATCGGACCGGTCGCGGTGAGATGACTCATTAATTCTTGATCTTTATACAGGGTTACATTGGCATTAGCGCCCCAACGCCCCAGGTTAATCTTTTCGGCATGGATTATGTCGAAGAGTTCGAATGCAAATTGACGGTCAAAAAAGGGATTATCGTCATAAAACAGGAAAAAACTGTCGGGCCAGTATTTTTTTACTATTTTAATTTCATCTATTACCTGGTTTACTGATTTATGACGGTATTTCGGGCCATATATTTTGGTTACCTGACAAAAACTGCAATTATAAGGGCAACCCCGGGAAGATTGCACTCCCACCATTGAATAATCATATTTGGCAGCCAGGTCATACCTGGGTATGGGGCTGCTCTGTAGTCCCACATGTTCCTCCCCGACAGAACTATCATAGACCTGTATTGCCTGATTCTTTTTATAATCATCCAGGAATTTCCTGAAAAGCGTTTCACCTTCACCTAAAATCGTATAGATTTTCCGGCGAATATATTGATCAGGAAAAGTCATGACAGCCGACCCTCCTGTAACGATTGGGATATTCCTTCTAATCAATTTATCACAGATTGTCAGGGCCCGGTTCATCTGTCCGGTATTTCCGCCAATAGCAACCATGCCGAAATCCTGATCATAATCGATTTCTTCCATATTTTCATCAAAAAATTCAACTTCAATGTCATCAGGCACACAACCGGCTACAGTCAACAATCCTAAAGAACTCATTGTCTTTTTTGAAAACTCTATCTTCTTCTTTAAATTCGGATTATTCTCCAGCAGATCTTTTATTTTAGGAGGGACATTCAAACTCCTGCTTCCTGTATGCTGAGAGACTTTGGGATTAATAAATGTTATTTTCATATATTGTATCCTTTTACAAATAATTATTAACACACCATAATAAAACAACAATTGGGAACTACGATCGGACTTCAACTTGTTGAATAGTTTTCAATAAGCTGTTTTAGTTCATTACGTAAATCCATTTGAATAGACCGTTTTATATCAGAATATTCCTGTGTTGCCAGTTTTATTACAAACTTATATACATCCCCCTGTCTTAACCTGTCATTATGAAAGAAATCATCGTAGTTCTCCTGCAGCAATGCACTTAATTTCAAATATACTGGAACTTTTTCCCCGTGAAAATTCCTGTCCACAATTCTTTTGATACCGCGAAAGCAGGTATAAATAAGTTGTAAATAAAAAGATAAAAGTTCTGCTGTTTGTAAATCTTCTTCACTGAATGTAGCAGAGGCTAATGTATAATAAGGGGATAATTCTTCACAGGTAATTCCGTATTTTTCTTTATCCTTCCAGAATGTTGAACCCGGGAGTACGGCAAATCGGAAGCAAACGACAAAGTGAGCATCCAGGTCGGATATGGAGTATTCTAAAGAATTTAAAAATTTTTCCAGCGTATCACCCGGTAAACCAAACATTAATTCCAGATTAACGGCAGCCTTGCTTTTTTTTGTTAATGCATTGAAATATTTTGTAAATTTGTCCCTGTTAAAAACCCGGGCTGCTTTCCTGATTACTTCTCTATCGATTGATTGTAAACCAAACCCGTATGCAAAAGTGTGTAAGCGTTTCACTTCATAGAGAATTTCATCATCGAAATCTTCCAGGCTCACATCAATACCAATTTCAATAGGATTTTTCCCCGCGGCTACTCTTTCGCTGTTCAATGTATTCAGTAAAGACAATATCCACAAACCCCGGTTGCGGTTACCGATAAGGGTTGAATCGGTAAAATCGAGTTTTTTGATATAAGGCAGGTTAAATATTCTACGCAAATCATTTTCCACTTTTTGATTTGAATAATAACGAACAACATTCTTACCATTAAAATTCATATTGTAGGCGCAATACCGGCAGCGGTATTTACAACCACGGGAGGTTTCGTAAAAAATAATTTCATCATCCCGGAAATCATCCAATAGAAGAGGGTAATCCTGCTCCTCGATGTTATAATTATCACTTCGCCGGGTCGTTATGATTTCGTGATTTTGACGGTAAATGATATTATCGATGGTTGAGAAATCAGCTTTATCCTGATTTATATAGTCAAACAATTGATAAAGGGTATTTTCACCCTCGCCTATTACTGCAAAATCATAGAACGGATACGTTTCCAATAAAAAAGCACCCTGGTATGTAGGAATATTCCCGCCGATAATGATAATATAATCATTATTTAACTCTTTTAGCCGCCGACAGACTGTTCTGACAATTTCTTCTGTCCATACATATAAAGAAAAGAGCAGAATAGTATTTCCCTGCCTGCTTATTTCCTCTACTATTGTATCCGCATCATCTTCCGAATAGAAGCTATTCAGTTGCATAGTTAAATCCGGATTTTTCGAATGAATATAGCTTTTTAACACCAATAGTGAAAGCTGGACCCTGCCAAAGTATTGAGGTGTTATTATATTGAAACTGATGTTGCCATTCATTATCCTCTTTTATCTCTCTCTCCATTTTCTGATTATATTTTGCAGGCTATACTTATCTTCAGTACTATACCATAACGAAGGCTTAAAATCTTATTATTTTAACAAAATTTTAAATAAAAATAGCATGATTATTAAAAAACATCAAGAAACATTATGGAATTCATACTATTTTTGTAAATTTCACCTGCCTGGATTATAAAAAAGTCTTAAGCTAAAGCAAATACGGGAATTTTAATATTGACATAAACGAGTTAATGGGGTAATATAATATATTATTTGTTCTCATTTATCTTTAACAAATACCGTATTGAAAAGATTGATTGATTTTCGGAGTGAAATATCATAAGAAATTAAAATTTACGCTCCACAGAAGGTGAAATTCTTACAGGGGTTTTTCTTTGGACATTTTTAAATATATTCAGGAACAGGCAAAACGTGATGCTCGGAAAATTGCAGTTCATTTTGATGATAGTGCTCTGGATTATGCAGCTTTATGGAACAAAGTTGACCTTGCAGCTGGTTTTTTACATAGTCAAGGTCTTAAAAAGAACGATCGTGTGGCAATCTGGTTGCCCAATGGCATTGAGAACATAGTGTATTTTCTGGCAATTTTAAAAATCGGTTGTATTGAAGTTAATCTAAGTAATTACCAGGATATGAAATTCGTACTGCATGCATTAAAGGAAACAACCATTACCGCTTTAATCTGTAATGGTATGCCGGAATTCATGCTCATGAGTATTCTTGAAAGCATTGAAAGTGTGCGGTTCATTATTACCGATCAGAAAATAAACACGGATATACCGGTATTCAGCTTCATAACGGCAAATTCATATGTTAACCAGGGTGATAATGTGCCTCCCCCGGAAATTTCCGATCCGGCTATGATTATGTACACTTCCGGTTCCACTTCCCGTCCCCGGGGCATTGTTTTAAGTCAGGAAAATTTTATATATGCATCAAAAGAAAGGATTAAGCTTCTTAACCTGAGCGGCAATGACCGAATTCTCAATATTTTAAATCCTTCCCATTCCTGCAGCAAATCATTGATCTTTGATGCATTATACCTTGGGGCAAACTTGATTCTGGGAAATGGGTTTTTACCACCCTTCTATTTCTTACATTTACTTTTACAGCAAAAACCGACAATTATTACCGGATCTCCTTTATTGTTTCATTATTTTCTGAAATTAAAGAATAATCAAAAGGCAATGAATTCATTAAAAACCCATCTCCGTTACCTGGAAATTGGATTATCCAGGACAACAAATCAAATGTTTATCGATTTGCATACTGCCTTTCCCTGGGCAAAGATCCTTAACCGTTACGGATTAACAGAAAACGCCGGGGCTGCCTGTATAACGGATTGTTTCTCCGATTCGGTAAAAATTGGCTCAATCGGTAAAATCGGTGCAACCGACTCCATCAAGATAGATAATCTTACGCTCAATCCCGAAACATCCTGCCGGGAAGGAGAGATCCGTCTGATCGGAAAAAAAGTAATGCTCGGTTATTGGGATCAATTAAAAGAAAGTCAACAGCCTTTATCCGATGACGGGGTACTTACCGGTGATTACGTATCTGTTGATGATGAAGGAAATATCTTTTATATCGGCAGAAAGGATGATCTGGTAAAAGTCTCGGGTGAAAAGGTTAATTTGAATGATATAGAAAAAACGGCTTCCGGAATAGAAGGTATTGATGAGGTTGTCGTTTTTGCAGTGGAGGATGATTCGGCAGGTTACAAAATAATCTTATATTATTACTCGGAAAGCAACCTTCCTGTTGAAGCGGTAAAAACTGCATGCCATATGGAGTTGGATAAAAAAAGTAATCCCCATGAATTCCATATGCTAACATCTCCTCTGGCAAAAACGGCATCCGGCAAATTTGATAGAATCAAAATAAAACAAAACTTTTTAAAAGGAAATATTTGATTTACAGGTATGAAAAATGATCAGAACAAAAGAAATAATTGATAAGTATTTTAAACAAGCAGGGCAATTTCTGGTAATCGGAGGTGTTCCCGTATCTGCTATTCTTGAGAACTACCCTACCCCGCTTTATGTATATGATATGGAATTATTGGAATCCGGGTACTGTTCGTTTAAAAAGGATTTACACCCGGCTGTCAATCTCTTTTATTCGATGAAAGCCAATCCTGCATTAGCGTTGTGCAACAGGATGGCAGGACTGGGTGCCGGGCTGGAAATTGCCTCTATTGGTGAACTTGAAATAGCGAAAAAGGCAGGAATCAAAAATAACAAGATTATTTTTGCAGGTCCGGGTAAACGTTATGAAGAACTTGAAGCAGCAATAGCCAGCGATATTTTGTCAATAAATGTGGAATCGCTACAGGAATTGGAACATATTCACACTATAGCGGAACAAAAGAACGGTAAAGCCAATATCAGTATTCGTATAAACCCGGAAAAAAATCTTTCAGGTTCCCACATGAATATGGGAGGGGTCTCCAGTCCCTTTGGAATTGACCAGGATAAAATACATCACCTTTACCCGCTCATCAATAAAAGTAAATCTATAAGATTCCAGGGAATTCATGTGTATGTCGGCAACCAGATATTTGATCATGAAGCAGCTATTGCTAATATTAAAAATACCCTGGATTTAGCCGGGGATATTGCCCGGGAGTTGAATTTAAAATATATACCCATGGTAAACCTTGGGGGAGGGCTTGGTATTCCTTACTACACAAATCAAAGTGATTTTGATGAAATTGAGTTCAAAAAAGCATTAAACGAAATTATTTTTACAACAGTAAAAAAAGCCTGTTTTTCCCGGACAACTTTTATACTTGAGATTGGGCGTTATTTTACAGCGAAATCCGGAATCTTCCTTACCAGGGTTCTCTATACGAAAGAATCATATAACCGGAAATATGTTATTGTCGATGGTGGAATGAATTACTGTAGTATGGCAACCGGGAATTTAGGGCAAAAAATGAGACGTAAATTCCCATTAGCAGTGGCAAACCGGTTAAATGAGGAATGTTCTGAAAACTGGAGTATTTGCGGACCTTTATGTACCCCCATGGACAAATTCGGCGATGATTTCAAGGCCCCGCCTTTGGTCCCGGGGGATATTATTGCCGTGTTTTTTGTGGGAGCTTATGGATACAGTGCCAGCCCACATAATTTTTTATCACATCCAGGTTGTCCGGAAATTGCTGTGGTAGAAAAGAATGTGCAGTGTATCCGCCGGGAAAGGTCGTTAGCTGATATACTATCCAGGCAATTTTCACTCGTTAATTGATCTTTTTTCCCCTTATAATTTTTTATCGTTGATTTTTTATAATTTTGTGGTATATTATAAACAGAAATTTAAGCTATTTTGACTTGAAATCTTGTTAAAATAACAAAATTTTAAGCAAAATAGCTTAAACGTTGGACGCCAGGTTAAATAGACCAGTGCAATTAAAAATACCTGGATAGATAGTTAATTGGGTTGTGGGCGTAGCCAACGTTATGGTATATATAACAGCCGGAAATAAAAAGAGGTAGAAAGGATAAAAAAATGGAAGTAAAAACCGAAAATATTAAACAGGAATTATACGAATATATAAGAGAAAATTTCCATATAAAGGATGATGACAATAAATTTACCTATGATGTAAATTTATTTGAAGAGGGCTATATCGATTCAATGGGACTTGTATCATATATAGCATATCTCGAAGAAAAATACTATATTGAAATCGGTGAAAAATACCTTTATGATGAAAGATTTTTAAACATTGAAGGGCAATCGGAAATTATTTTAGAAATACTCAATTGATTCTATCCTAAAAAGATTAATTTCAATATAGGCAGTTAATTTTATAAAATGATATAATGATAATGAATAATCAGGATATTGCAATTATAGGTATCTCAATAAAATTACCTCAAGCAAATGATATAGACGATTACTGGTATAATCTTAAAACCGGAAAAAATGTTTATCATGAAATCGATAATAGTCGCTGGAATATTGAAGAATGCTATAGTCCTCAAATTCCACATGCCGGGAAAACTTACAGTAAATGGGCAGGTCTTATTGATGATATAAGCCTTTTTGATCCTAACTATTTTAATATACGTGAACAAGAAATAAAATTTATTGCTCCCATGCAATTGAAATTCCTGGAAATTGTCAATAATTTACTGGATACATCGGGATATGCCGGTAATACGCTGTGGGGAACACCTACCGGTGTTTTTGTAGGGGCTCCTAATAATCCTTATTATTCAGATACAGGCATACACAGCTTGAATGCGAGCGGGATGCATAATTCCAATGCCATGATCGCAAACCGGGTTTCTCAATTTTTTAATTTGAAAGGGCCCAGTAAAGCGATCGATACGATTTGTTCCTCCTCGCTTGTTGCAATTCATGCTGCCTGCAATAGCATCCGGCATGGAGAATGCTCTGTTGCCATAGCCGGTGGAATCAGTCTCTTATCATCGATGGATCATTTTATTTTATTAAGTCAGATGCAACTTTTATCAGCCACAAATCAATGCAGGCCTTTTGATGTAAAAGCTAACGGGTTTGTTTTGAGTGAAGGTGGAGGGGCTTTTTTATTGAAACCCCTGGAGCAGGCCTGGAAAGATAAAGACCAGATTTGGGGGGTTATCAAGGGAACAGGCATTAATCATAATGGGTATACTGAAAATTCAATGCTGCCGGATGCCTATTCCATTTCCACACTCATTCAATCTGTCCTGGAAAATTATAATATTGACGCAGAGACCATATCCTATATAGAAACGAATGCATCCGGGTCGACACTGGGCGATGCCATCGAAATAAAAGGTTTGATTGAAGCTTTCAAGCCGTATACCCGGAAAAACCAATTCTGCGGACTGGGCGCCGTAAAATCAAACATAGGCAATTTGGAAGCGGCATCCGGCATAGGAGCATTGGCAAAAGGTTTATTGATATTGAAATATGGAAAATTAATACCGAATCTGAATTTTACAACCTTGAACCCCCTGATTAAGCTAAAGCAAACTCCATTTTATATCTGTTCCAGGTTATCGAACTGGACTACAGCCGGCAGGACACCAAGAAGATTGGGGATTAATGGATTTGGTATAGGCGGGACGAATGCTTTCCTGGTTATTGAAGAACCACCGCAATATAAAGAAAATCTGAACCGGGAAGTTTCCTATTTTGAATTGAATTGTGAACGGGAACCCCATCTGTTTTGCTTATCAGCCAAATCATCAAATTCATTGAAAGAGTTATGTCTTGTCTATAAAAATTATCTGGAATGCAACAAAGATATAAGCCTGTTAAATTTCTTTTACACAAACAACACAACCCGTTCCAGTCATGATTACCGCTTGTCCATCATTTTCTACGGACTTAAGGACTTACTTTCCAAACTGGAGTGGATCTATGAACATTTTAATAATTACCCTGATAAGTCCGATGATATTTTCTTAAACTTAATACCAGAAAAGAATAATCAATCAAACAACCATTTTTTTAAAAGTTTTAAAATCCTTTATAAATCGGATAATAATAAGGAAAATAAATGCCTTGCTGTCCAGAACGCAATATATATGTTAATGCAGGAATCCGGTCAGGAAAACCGTATAAAAGAATCCATTGATTATTTAAACAGCAATGGGATTATTATTCAGGATACAATTTCTGTTATCGATAAAGACTTTATGCACAAACTTAACAATATAACGAAAAAGCAATATGTCCTTTTTCTTTATGACAAGAATAGATTCCGTGATGAACAGATAAATGAATTAAAGTCAAAAAATAAAAATGCCAGGCTGATTGCATATCCCGGGAATTTCCTGGATGATTATTATTTGTTTTTGAAATTTGCTGCTGCCATTTATGTTTCCCGGGGTATGGTGGATTTTAATTTGTTTTATAAAGAGAAGATGTATAAAAAAGTAAGACTGCCCCTGTATCCCTATGATTATAATTCATACCATGTTAATGACAATAGTAATAATAAACAGATCGATTATAAACCTTCTTCCGAAGACCCCCATCAGTTTAAAAAAACAGATTCCTTATCCGTATTACAAAGCAAGCTGGAAGCTTTTTTACTGTCCGCCTTTTGCGATATCCTGAATATTCCGACAGCCAATATTGGTGTTGATACAAATTTTGCATCTTTGAATGTTGATTCAATCTTTATTATGAAAATAATTAATTACATTAAAACAAACATAGATGTAAATCTGACACCTGTTACATTTTTCAATATACACACCATATCGGTCCTGGCCGGCCATATTACCAATCTCATTAAAAATGGCACAGACAGTACCAGGAAAGAAAATTGGGATTTCTATTACAGTAATCGCATTAAACTTATTCCTGCTGACAAGGAACATTTTCCTTTAATAAAAAAATGGATGCAAAATACGGATATACACCAATGGCTGGATCCTTTTTTCCATCGCGAACTGACTATCCGTGAGTATAGCTATTTTATAAAGCGTAAAGATAAAAAGACATATATAATCGAGTTCGATAAACAGCCGATAGGTGTCTGTGGTTTAGTGAATATAGATTTAATAAATAATACTGCTGAAAGCTGGATAGCCGTGGTTGACCACGATTCCCGTTCAAAGGGAATACCCTATATCGCAGGGATTGAATTGTGCAGGAAAGCCTTTTTTGGATTTAAATATAACAGTTTAATCGCCCGGATCAGGGATGACAATGTTTCCTCCCTGGTGCTGACAAGATCAGGAGATTGGCGTCTGGTCGGTATTCTGGAAAAATGGATTAAAGTAGATAATGAATTCTATGATTGTAAAATTTTTCAATTGATGAAAACCGATTTTTTTTATTGGTTAAAACAAAATTGTTTTAATTAATTATCAATAGCTGGAGGAAAAATGACAAAGGAACTATTAGCACAGAAAATAATCAAATATATCCAGGATGAATTTAACGTAGAGGACGAAAATTTAAATGCGAATTGCGATATCTTTGAAGACGGATACATAGAGTCTGTACACCTGGAAAAATTCTTTACATTCATTGAAAATGAATTTAACATTCTTATAGATGATGACCTCTTTTTTGATGACCGCATCTCGGTCATTAATGGAATCGCAGAGATAATCCTGGAAAAAAGAAATCAATAACATCATGCCGGATTGGAACAAAGAACAAAAAGAATTTTACACTCTTATTGTGGATATTGCCAGGAAACTAAATGATGAAAACCTGTATAATGATGATCATGGCTTGTTTTCACTAAAAAAATGGAAACTGCTCTGTGATAGCGGACTGATACCGTATAGTATCGAAGAAAAATATGGCGGCCTGGAAAAAGATTTCTTATCACTTTTATTCCTGCTGGAAGGATTGGGATACGGTTGTGAAGATGCCGGTCTGAATTTTTCTTTTTGCACACAAATTATCAGCGCACAATTGCCTATTCATAAATACGGTACGGAGTGGCAAAAAACTCATTATCTCCCTGCCATCGGTACCGGTGAAACGATAACCGCTCATGCAATCACGGAACCGGACAGCGGTTCCGATGCTTTTAATATGAATACAACCGCTTATAAAATGGGAGACAGGTATATTTTAAAAGGGAGTAAAACATTTATTACAAACGGTCCTGTTGCTGATATTTTCATTATTTATGCAATCACCGATAAACAAAAGAAAGCATTAGGAGGAATTTCTGCTTTTATTGTGGAAAAGGAATCAAAAGGCCTGGTTATCGGAAAACCCCTGGAAAAGATGGGGTTGCGCACATCCCCAACATGTGAACTATTTTTTAATAATTGTGAAATCCCCCGGCAGAATTTAATCGGAAAAGAAGGTGCAGGATTTAAAATATTTAATTATGTGATGAAAAGAGAAATCCTCTGTAATCTGGCGATAAATATCGGAGAGATGCGAAAGCTGCTGGAAGCAACTATTACCTATGCCAAAAGCCGAATTCAATTTGGGAAACCTATTTCGAAACACCAGGCTATTTCTCATCACATTGCAGATATGAAGATAAAATTGGAAGCTGCCAAAGCTTTAATTTATAAAGCAGGTTTGCTTTTGAATAACAAAAAACCCTGTAGTATGGAAATCGCCATTGCAAAAGTCACGACAACAGAAAATTATGTCAATATGTCTGAAACTGCCCTGCAGATTTTTGGCGGTTATGGATATATGAAAGAATATCAAATCGAAAAATATCTCCGCAATTCTGTAGCCTCAAAGATATACTCAGGATCATCCGAGATGCAGAGAAACATCATAGCAAATTTATTGGGATTGTAACAGGGAAAAATGATAGCGAATATTACTCAACAAATAAAGAAAATTTCCAGCTTGTATACTCAAAAGGAGGCAGTCCGAATAAACGGTAAGGGAATCACTTATACAGAGTTGAACAGCCGCTCGGAAAAAACTGCTGCTTATCTTCTTTGTACCATGAAGGAATCAGGTGAATCACTGTTTGGGGTATATTGTGAGAAATCCCTTGAAGCTGTCACTGTTATTATTGGGATCTTAAAAGCCGGTGCAAGTTATGTTCCTATTGATTATACAAGCCCCCTCGAGAGGATAAAAAACATTATTACCGTTTGTAATATTAAAACCTTTTTTGCCGACTCTGCAGGATTGAACAATTTGCTTGAGATTAATAAAGAAGCAGGATTACCTCTGAATATTATTGTAATTGATAATCCCGACCAGGGTGCCCATTCGGAAAATATCAATATCATCCTTAATGATAAAATTGAGGAAAAAGAAAGTTTTACCCCATTACCAACTATATCAGAAAATGCAATTGCCGCCATCCTTTTTACCTCCGGGTCTACAGGAACACCAAAGGGAGTCATGCTTACCTATGGAAACATTATGGCTTTTGTATTATGGGTTATTAAATTCTTTAAAATATCGGAACATGATATCTTTTTAAATCACTCCCCATTCCATTTTGATCTGTCACTGCTTGATCTGTTTGTCCCGTTACTGTCAGGAGGGACAACAATCCTTGTTCCGGTAAAAAAATCACAGAATCCCTGGTATTTGCAGAAGCTTGCCGATTCCGAGGGGATTACCTGCTGGCAATCTGTCCCGTCAATTTTGACCTTAATTGCCCAATTCACCCGGTCACAGGACCGGCCATTGAGTAAAGTCCGCCATGTACTTTTTGCCGGGGAACCCTTTCCTGTTAAATTTCTAAAAAAGACCATGCACCTATTCAATAATGCGACATTTTATAATATTTACGGTAGTACGGAAACGAATGACACATTTATTTATCGGGTTCCGGCCGATATGGAGAAAATACCTGCTGTTCTCCCGATCGGATCTCCGATTGACGGGGTTGATTATCTGATTCTCGATGAACAGGGTAATCCGGATCCCCGGAACGCAGAGGGAGAATTGGTGGTTAACGTACCGACATTAATGGCTGGTTATTGGCAGGGCATGGAATATGACCCTGCTCATTATTTCTGCCACGAGATAAGCCAGGGAAAATGCAAATATTATTTTCGGACTAAAGATCTGGTTATAAGAAATGACGACGGGCTGTTTATGTTGTCAGGCAGGAATGATAATATCATTAAAAGCAGTGGCTATCGAATCAATTTAACGGAAATAGAAAATATCCTTCTGGGTTACGAAAAGATCAGTCAAGCCGTTGTCTTTGCAATAGATGATGAATATACCGGCAAGCGGATAATCGCAGGGGTTTCTACTGAACTTCACACCCGATTATCAAATATAGAATTAAAAAAATATTGTGCTGAAAAGATGCCCAAATATATGATCCCATCACAATTCTTCTTAAACCACGATAAGTTTAAAATGACCGCTTCCGGGAAAATTGATAGACAATATATTATCAATAAATATAATAGGAAAAGGAAGGAGGAGACAGTTGATAACGAAAAATGATATCCGTCAATATATAAAAAAGGAATTGCTGGGGGAAAATGATACCAGTGACTTGACTGATGAACTGGATTTAATCGCTTTAAATATAATGGATTCCCTGGCTGTATTGAAATTTGTTACATTTCTGGAAGATCAGTATCAGATTAGCCTCGATATAGAAGAATTGGATTTTGATGTCTTTACTTCTATAAATTCGATTTATAATTATATTAAAGATAAATAAGGAGAACAATATGAAAAAAGATAATCACAAACCCGCCCTTGCCCGGATGGCGTTGCTCTGGGCACGATTATATTATGCATTTGCAAAAGAGATTACCGATCAATTGGGAAATGACGAAGGAAAAAGATTATTGATCGACTGTATTAAGAAATTTGCCGATATACGGGGAAAGGCTATTGCAAAATACGTTCATGAAAACAATCTGCCCTATGATGTAGAAAGCTTTATTAAATACTATGATTCACCCTGGTCAGAGATCCAGGAGGCATGTATATCTTTGTTCCCGGATGAGGATAAAAACCTGAAGCCGGCAATGGGGACTACTTTCTGCCCTTATTTAAAAATCTGGGAAAGCCTTCCTTCCGGAAAAGAGTTTGCCCTTATTTATTGTGAAGAATTTCATAAAGCCATGTGGGCAAGTTATCATGAACAATTAAGAGTACGACAGGATAAAATTATGTCCCGTGGTGATGATATTTGTACATTTGACACTTATATGGAGGGGCAGGAAGATAAATCCATGCCTATCTTTGATCAAAAATAAAACAGGAACACATCAATATATGGATAATACACTATACAAGTCATACTTGAAAAAAATGTTTATTACATTGAAATCCAGTATGAGGGAAAAAGAAAAATATGATGTTGATATTCTTGGCCGGAATTTTATTGTATTTCCCCAGGTATTTTCTCCTAAATATTTTTTTGATACTGAATTATATGCAAAGAACTTACCGATAGAAAATGGGGAATCTTTTCTGGAAATCGGTTGCGGTGTCGGTGTTATTTCGATTTTTGCAGTTTTAAACGGTGCTGCCAGGGTGGTTGCTGTGGATATCAATCCGGCAGCAACGGAAAATACCATTGAAAATGTAAAACGCTTTGGTCTTGAAGATAAAATCAAGGTATACAACGGTAATTTATTTGATCCTTTACCGGATCAGGATACTTTTGATACAATCTTCTGGAACACACCATTCGGATTTATAGAAAATAAAGAATTAAGTATTATGGAAAAATCTGTCTTTGACTCCAATTATGAAAGCCATAAGCAGTTCATTTATGGAGCAGCAGCCCATTTGAATACAGGAGGACGCCTGTTGATCGGTTTTTCTTCCACCCTTGGGAATAAGGAAAAACTCAATCAGCAATTAATCGGTGCCGGATATAACTATCAATTGTTGAAAGAAATGATCTACCAGGGGAAAGGCGAGACCGTAAAATTTGAAATATTTGAAGCCAGGTTAAAATAATTTTTTTATACTTTGAAAGTAAGAAATCCTGGCCCTTTTAAGTATACGTGACCGGAAACGGGTGAAGCGGCAAAAGAAAGAATTCAACTTGTTCTTAATACTGCGGATTTTTCTTTTTTGCGGGAAATCATACAGATTATTCTTCTTATAATACATATGATCTTTCCAGTAAAGGTGGGGATATTCATAAAAAAAATCTCTAAAAATTTTATGCCCACCTACCCCGTGGAAGGTCATCGGTTTCCGGTAATTATTTTCAACTGCCCATAATAATGATTGTGTAAAATGATAGATTGCTTTCGTTAAATCTTCCGGCTGTTCATATTCATCGGAAATAAAACCAATATTGTTCATTCCCTGGGTCTGGACATATGTTTCAAGCATATACCTGAGATCCGGGAGTTGTTGAAGCGGGCCGGCAATCAGGAAACCGGTCTGTTTCCCGGGGAAAGCAGGTGACAAGCCATTAAAAAGCAACCGGTCGATAAACATTTTCCAGCGGGCAGACAAATACCGTTCCCTGATTGCCGCAGCAAAGATAATGATATCTGCCGGCAATAGATACTGGTGAAATACCCGGGCAACATCGTCTTCATGAACACATATCCCGTCGACAGTGCAATGAAGACAATGGAAACAGCCGGCTTTTATATTAATCACGTTAAGGTTAACAAGCTTTATCTGGCCGGGGACGATACCCGTAAAAACATTAATCATCTGCTGTAAATTTCCAGATTGATTATCCATATCGGTTAAGAGTGTCATTTTAATATTCTTGATTTCCGGTAAATGCTGATGACTTTCTTCTGGTGTGTAGCTGTTACTATTAAAATGTAAAGGCGGATATTTCCTGTTATATGCAATTCCCCTGGATATATTGTCCAGGAGGAATTTAAAAAATAATTTCAACTCGTTTTTTCCTCCGGGTTTCTGCATGTCAGCTAAACTGGTAGAGAAACCTTCAAGAAAATTCATTCCCAGGTCATCACAGATTGCATTAATATAATTTTGAACAAGATAATCTGCAAAATGTAAAGAAGTTGTTAAAACACAGGCATATTTCCCTTTAAAAAGATACTCGATCTTTCTTTCATAAATTATTTCGACAAACCTTTTTAATTGTGCAGGAACAGCAAAATAATAAACAGGGGATAACCAGATTATCAATTCTGCTTCCTTTAGTTTTTCAATGAGTGAGGTAAAGGTTTTTTGCCGCTTTTCTATGGCATTTATCCGCTGCCCAACATGTATTACTTCATAATGGTTTCCGGGAAATTGAGTTTTAAGAAAATCGAAACATTGTAATGAGAAGCTTAAACTTCCCTTCGGGCTGCCATTTAAGACTAAAACTTTCATTATCTACATTATATATCAGGCCATAAAATAAATGATATTACCGGGTAAATATGGCCCAGAATAAAGCAAACTGGAGCCATGTTTCAAGCTTCAAATTTTACAGCTTTTCCGGCTAATTCAGATATTTCTCTGTAACTTCAACGGTTGATTTGAGTGTTGTCAACTTGGGAAGTTCATCTTCCGGTATCTTAATTTTATAATACCGCTCGATTGATGCTAAAATCTCCAAAAGCAACATGGAATTGATTTTCAGGTCTTCAATGAAGGATACTTCATCTTGTATTTCCTCTTCTTCGACTTCTATGATTTCAGCAATGATGTCCCTCAGATTTTCCTTTATTTTCTCGTTCATTTTAATCTCCTTATGAATAAAGGTTTATTCTTTCCATTTTGATAGAATTAATGAAGCATTATTCCCGCATCCATATGAATTTACAAGAACATGCTCAATATCCGTTTTAATAAACTCCTGATCGACAATATTTAATTCCCCTGGCAGATCATATCGGGAACCGGTCATAGAGGGAGGAATAATTCCTTCCAGAATAGAATTGACTGCGGCAACAGATAATAATCCTCCAGATGCACCATAACATTCACCTATCATGGATTTTATTGCCGTTACAGGAATTGCCGTTTCACACTTTCCAAATATTTTTTTTATTGCTCGAGCCTCTTTTACATCACTTTCATATATACCATTAGCACCGGAATATATACAGGAGATATCATCAGGTTGCAGACAAGCGTTTTCCAATGCCAATGTAATCGATTCTTCCACTCCATTCTCATCAGACCCAGAAAAATATGATCCGAATCCTTTTATTTCCGCCAATATTTCTTCATTCCTGGACCGGGCATGTTCCAGGCTGTCCAGCACCAGTAACGATACCCCTTCTCCCAGCAAGGTCCCGTTACTGTGCGGATTGAATGGAGTACAATTTTTTTCTGTCGATAATAAACCGATTTTCTGAAAACCGGAAAAGCTTTCAAAACATAATTCTTCCAGACTACCGACAATCAAGGCATCGGACATATCATTAACTATATTATAATAAGCATAAAAAATCGCTTCCAGGCTGGATGTATAACCATTTGATATTGTCGCACTTAGGTGATTAATCAGGAATCTGATATTCGCATGACTGGCCGGGGAATTGATGACAATATTGGGAAATTCCATTGGTTTAACGTATAATACCCCATCCTCCAGGGCAGAAAGGAAGAAATCATGAATACTCTTCACACTACCGAAAGCGGTACCCACAACTAAACCCGGTGAAAAGGATTCATCTATTTGAGAAAGAATATCTGTCAATTCAATGGTGATAGCTGCAAGCAACAATCTGGTACTGCGGTCGATATTTCTTAATCCCTTTTTTCCAAGCCATTGGTTTGCATCAAAGTCCTTGATTTCATATGCATATCTGGATAAAGAATCTTCTGTATTAAATGAAGAAATTTGATTTACCCCGGATCGACCTGCTTTTAGATTGTTCCAGAAATCATTTTTCGTCATTCCTAAGGAAGACAAAGCACCTGTTCTTGTTATAACAATACGTTTATTTTCCATCTTATCATCCCTGGATTTTAAAATTAAATTTTCGCCAGAATAATACTGCAATTATTGCCCCCAAAGGCAAACGCATTAGACAGCACATATTTTAAACCGGTAATTTCCCTTGCTTTGTTCGGAACATAATCAAGATCACACTCTTCATCAGGTTCTTCATAATTAATCGTTGGGGGAATAATACCATTTTTCAATACTAAAGCACAGGTAATTGCTTCCAGGGCGCTGGCGGCACCCATTGTATGGCCCAACATCGATTTTATTGAACTAACAGGAATCCGATATGCATCATCTTTAAATACTTTCTTGATAATTATGGTTTCTATCTTATCATTGGCTTTAGTTCCGGTGCCGTGAGCATTAATATAACCGATATCCTTTAAGGAAATACCGGAGCGCTTCACTGCCATTTCGATTGTCCTGACTCCTCCTTCTCCATCCGGAGATGGTGTCGTCATATCAAAAGCATCACAACCTATGCCATATCCCTGGAATCTGGCATAAATATCCGCTCCCCGCTTACAGGCATCTTCATATCGTTCAAGAATCAGAATCCCGGCACCTTCACTCACCATCATTCCTTCCCGGTTTCTGGAAAAAGGGCTGCATTTATTTTTTGCAACAGTAAGCAGCCGGTTAAATCCCGTAAACGCCAATTGAGACATAGGATCCGCACCACCGGCAATCATCACATCGACTTTTCTTGCTTTCAATAAATCCGCAGCATATCCAATAGCGTAATTCCCGGCAGCACAAGCAGTCGGGATCATTACCGAAGGTCCCTTGAAATTAAATTCCATAGAGATATTATTGGGAATCAAATGACATGGATAACGTCCAAAAAAATTGGCCGGAACAGCATCAATGCCTTCTTTATGCTTTATTCTGGTCATTTTCTCCATTTCCTCCATCTCTCCAAGGGTTGTTCCCATTACCACTCCAATTCTTTTAGGGTTTATTTTTTGATAATCCAGGGAACTGTCTTCAAGTGCCATATATGTAGCGGAAACAGCTAATTGAGATGCCCTGCCCAGTTTGCAAGCAGACATTTTCTTTATATACTTTTCCGGGTTGAAATTCTTTACTTCACCTCCCTTGTGGGTGGGATAATCGCTTGTATCAAAAGAATCTATTTCAGAAATCCCGTTTTTACCATTAATTATTGCATTATAAAAGTTTTCCCGTCCTATTCCATTTGGAGAAATGGCTCCTACCCCTGTTATTACCACGGAATCTTTATCCATAACATTATCCTCATCTATAATATTTTTAACCGATCTATCCGGCTGATAGTGGTAAATCGAAAATAAACCCCCACTACAATTGATTTCCGCATTAAGCATCAGATAAAATTCATGCAATGGGAAAGAAGAAATCTAAATAATTCCGGTATTTATTTGTTAATACTGCATTTTAAGATTGCAATTGCCTTAACTATATCCGATTTTCTTACTAATGTCAAGGGGGGGAATTCGAAAACAGGCAAAACTACTTGACATAAAAAATAGAACCACTTAAATACACGGAAAACACTGAATGAAGAAGAAGA